>NZ_JACHVB010000001.1 GCF_014230085.1 Ruficoccus amylovorans
CTAGTGTTGTGTTAGCTAAGTTCTTGCTAAAACTATCATATGGTTCATGTTGTGTTGATGCCACGCCCAGGACGCCCGAGTGAGCCGATAGATTTGAACGATTCGGACCGCACAGAGCTTGAGCGCTTGAGCCGTGCGCGCAAGAGTGCCCAGGGCATAGCGACTCGCGCCAAGGCCGTGTTGTTGAGCTCTGAGGGCCTTACGGATACGGCAGTTAGTAAGCAAGTGGCCTTGAGTCATGTGAGCGTAGGCAAGTGGCGCAAACGCTTTATTGAGCATGGCATCGAGGGGCTCACAGATGCTCCGCGCGGCGGTCCGCCACGCCGCATCAGTGACGATAAAGTGGCCGAGGTCCTGCGGTTGACGCTGGAAACTACCCCCAAAAACGCCACGCATTGGAGCACCCGTTCTATGGCCCAGCGGGCAGGCATCAGTAACGAACGCGTCAGCGTCATCTGGCGTACCTTTGGGCTGCAACCGCACCGCAGCGAGACCTTTCAACTCTCCACCGATCCGTTTTTTGTCGAGAAGGTACGCGACGTGGTCGGGTTATACACCAGCCCGCCCGCCAACGCCCTGGTGCTCTCGGTGGACGAAAAAAGCCAGTGCCAGGCACTTGAACGCTCCCAGCCGATCCTGCCCCTAATGCCCGGAGTGCCTGCCCGACAGACTCACGATTACTTTCGCCACGGCACCACCACACTCTTTGCCGCCCTCGATATCAAAACCGGACAGGTCATGGCCCAGTGCCGCAAGCGCCACACCTCAAAAGACTTCCTGGCCTTCCTCAACAAAATCGACGCCACCGTCCAGGCAGAGTTGTACCTGCACATCATCGTTGATAACTACGCTACTCACAAAACCAAAGCGGTGCGCGATTGGCTCGTTGCTCATCCGCGCTGGCACTTTCACTTCATCCCAACCCACTCAAGCTGGCTTAATCAAGTCGAACGCTTCTTTGCCAAAATCACCCTCGATATCATCCGTAGAGGTTCTTTCTCAAGCCTGCCTCAATTGCGAAAGGCCATACTCGAATACATCGACGAAAATAACCAAAATCCAAAACCGTTCAACTGGACCGCATCACCGGAAGAGATTTTCCAGAAAATCAATCAATTTTGCAATAAACTTAGCTAACATAACACTAGTGTCGTGTTAGCTAAGTTCTTAACAAATGTTAATGGCCACAAAAAGGCACAAGAAGCACAGAAAACTTCGTGGATACAGAGTTCGCTCTGCGTCTTTGCGCCTCTGCGGTGAAAATATTTTTATCAGGAACTAAGCTAACGGGACACTAGGCTCTGCCTCATGGCTTTTCCAGTTCCTGTCGAAACAGATAATAGATCTTACCGTCCTCTGCGCCCATAATCAGATCGTTCTCTTTGCCATCGCCGGTAAGATCGGTTGGCCAGACCGCGCACAGGTGATGCCCAAGCTGGATAAAGCTGCCGTCCCGCTTGCGGATCGGGTGCGGTGTGGCAAAGATGGGCTCCTCATTACTACCGACGTTGCGCAGCAAAATGGGGGTCGAGTCGCGCGGCAGGTCTTCACCGCTTAGCACACGGTTCTGTACCATGCGAATCGTGCCGAACACCAGATCCCAGTTGCCGTCTTCATCCCAGTCGGTGACGGTAAACTTGGAGCGCCCCCAGTTGCCGCCGCCAGTCGCGCAGTAGCGCATGGTGTCGCCATCGCTGTTGCGGAGCTTTTCCACGCTGGTAATCTCCAGCGAGCCGGGAGCCACAGGCTTGGCAATTGCCAGATCGCCGTCCCAGTCCATAAAGATTAAAGCAGCAGTACCATCCGCCTGTTGCGGGGGCAAAATGGCCGGACGCGAGCGCCACGCCGAGCGCAGCGGCTTGCCCTGATAGGTAAAGGACTCCGGCGGGAGCAACTCGGTGGAGCCCGGTGCTACAGGGCGATACAGCCACAACTCGCCCTTGATGTCGTTGGTGATAATCACTTTTTCGCCTTGCTTCCATTCGCCCACTGTCGGGTTCAGATAGCCCCAGGCAGACTCGGAAGGCCCCTGAATGGAACCGATTGGGCCGGCAATATGGCGCAGTGTTTCACCATCGCGGCTGAACAGGACCGGCGTACCGTACACCAGGGGGTCGCTAGTTCCCGGCCAGAACCAGAGCAAGCCGGAAGCATCACCTGAGATAATATCGGGATAACCGTCACCAGTCCAGTCCACGCGGGTAGGAACCGCGAGCGTGTCCATCTCGATCAGGCCGCCCTCGCGGTTAAGTGTGCCGACTTCCCGAAAATTGCCGGGCGCATCTCCTTTAAGTACCACCGGTCTGCCGGGGTTGCCACCAATGATAATCTCGGGCTTGCCGTCGTCATCCAGATCGAGCACGCCAAAGCTGCCGGAGAAGTACACGCCGTTAACCGCCGCGCCGTCTGCCAGCAGTGCCAAAGACTCAGTGGCTCGCAGGTCGCCGTTTGCGTCCACAATGGTAGGCAGCGCACGCACCTGATTCACATCACCGAACAGTAGCAGATGTGGCTGGCCTTGCAGAGTAACCGCCCCCGCATTGACGTTCTGCCCATCGGTGTGCCACTGCACCTGAAAATCTTCCTCGCCAAAGTAAATGGGGTTAACCGTGTCGAAAGCGAGCCAGTTGCCTTCCTCCCAGCGTCCCTTTGACCAGAATACCCGCGTTAGCAGGCGGTCTCCTAGCCAGTTACCAGCCACGTCGTAGCCTTTGCCACGTCCGGCATTGGGGTGGATCGCATCGCGGAAAACACTCAGGCCGTCCGGAAACGCATCCTGAATCTGCTCGCGGATAACCAGCAGCATGTCCGGCACGCCGTCGCCATCTATGTCGCCAATGCTAATCGAGGTTGCTGTCTCTCCGAGTGCGCCGGTTACGGAACCTTCGCCCACGCCGCGCCGGTAAGCGGTTTTAAACTCAGGCTCGCCGATCTTTCCCGTGTTGCGGTAGTAGTTGATGTAGGCTGGGCCAAAGGGGGTGTTGCCGCCAAGGGAAATGAGGTCGAACATGCCGTCGGGCCGAATCACCGTGTGCAGCTTGGCATCGCCAAAAATTGTGCTTTGCCCCGCATCGTAGAGTGGGAAATCAAATCCTTGCTCTGCAAACAGCGGATCTTTTTTGCCCGTGGGGCGCAACAGGCCGACGCGATGCCCGAACAGCGGATGCGGGCCAAAGGAGAGAATTTCCTTACCCTCTGGCCCAGACCACGGCACCATCGCAAGGTGAGCCCCGCCGCTGTCGATAATCGGGTGAATCACCGTATCGGCAACCTTCAGTGCGGGAGCCCAGGGGAAGGGCATGGGCGGCGTGCTGCGCAGGCGCGCCGTCAATGTCGATTCCGGAGCTTTGAAGCCCATTTCTCCGGGAAAGGAATCCATGTGCACGGGTCCTTGAAAGATGCCGACCCTGAGGATATCTCCCACCCAGCCATAGCGTTGCCCCTCTGTGGCCAGTTGCCACTTTGTGTACGGACCGCGCGGCTTTACGTTACGTACCAGCGGACGGGCGGCATCGACATAACCGTCCACAATCACGTGGAGGCTATCGTTCTGGTAGACGCCGCCGATCAGCGTCCAGCGCCCCTTCTGGAACGGTCTGGCCGAGGCTAGCTGGTGCCACTTGCCTTCGACATTGACAAGGAACTCCACCTTCCCGTTTGCCACGCGCAGCATTGCCTTGTCTCCGGAGGCGCTCTGAAGTGACAGCGCGGTAATGATACGCTGGTTAATATCCACGTCGCCGTTCACGCGTACCACTGCCATGATTGCGAAATCTCCGTTCACTGGGGGCTCCAGTGAAGACGCATCAAAAATGACCGGTTGGGTCATCTGTAAAAAAGTTTCGTCGTCAGCCGTTTTCAACTCGGCACCTGCGGGCAGTTTGCCCTGAAAACCATCAAACGAGAACAGGAACGAATCGCTCTGTCCGTTTGTAACGGGCTGGGCTGTAAGGGCAGCTGCACAGGCCGCTGTTGCAATAACGGAGGCGAGAATAAGGTGAATGCGAAACATTTTGGGTAGGCAGCAATTTTGGATGAAGTGAAGGGGGTATGGGCAAGGCTTGTAGCCCGACGTGGTCCGACAGATGCCTTGCTCTTAAGCAAAACCATTTTCGTCGGTTAGGACACTCTAATCAAAGTACCGTTGTCGCGGGTTCATGTTGGAGATTCACAGTGCATCGACGCAATCACGGGCAATGGGTAACTTGGCAGGGTTGGTTAATTCGATCCGGTAGCGTCCGGCCTGCAGACGTACGCCCTCGGCCATGCGTTGCGCCGACAGATCGTGACTGTTTAGCCGACCGGTCTGCCATTGGTTTGAGGGCAGCCGAAGTGTGGCCTCGCTGTTGGGCGGAATGACAACCTGCCAGATAAAGTTGCCTGCTTCCAATTCCCAGTCGCTAACGATTTTTCCGTAAGGGGATTCAAGCTCTGCGCGGGCGCAGGTGATGCCGCCGCCCGGCCTTGGGGCAAGGAAGAAGTGCCTGAACCCAGGGGCAGAGGGATCACTGTCGATGCCTCCAATTACCGCGTACATCCATTCGCCGATTGCGCCGTAAGCGTAGTGGTTAAAGGAGTTCATGTTAATGTCTCCGAAACCTGTTTGCGGCGTCCAACTGTCCCAGCGCTCCCACATGGTGGTCGCTCCGTTACGAATCGGCATCAGCCATGAGGGGTATGTCTCGTTCAGCAATAGTTTGTAGGCCAGATCATCCCGCCCGATCCGGCTCAGTGCGGGGCAAATTACCGGTGTGCCGACGAATCCGGTGGACAGGTGATCGTTGCGCCTTGCCAGGGTCTGCTCAAACGCGCGTGCCGCAGCCTCGATCCGCTCCGGTGGCAGTAACTCAAACACGATGGCCAGCGCGTAGCCGGTTTGCGTGTCTCCGGCCAGGCGGCCACCTTCGGTGACGTACTCGCGTACAAATGCATCGCGTACAAAAGCGTGCAACTTGCTAAAGTGCTTGCGATCCGCCTCCTTGCCCAGTGTGGCGGCTATCTGCGCCATTATCCGCGCGGAGCGCGCATAGTAGGCTGTGCCAATCAGGTCGCAGGGCGTGGGACCCCAGGCGGGGCGCACGGCGTCAGTCGCCAGCCAGTCGCCGTAGGCTGTGTTGGGGCAAATGCCCGTTGGGGCAACGCCCTGCTGGTAGTCCATCCATCTGAGCATGGACGGGTAGTTTTCTTCCAGAATACGGGTGTCGCCGTAGCGTTCGTAGATTGTCCACGGGCATAGGATGCCGACCTCTGCCCAGGCAGCGTTGCCGCTATGCGGGTGCGTCGCATTGCGCTGCAACTGGGCATTTGAAACGCGCAGCAGATCGGGCGCTACATCCGGATAGGAGCCATCCTCGTACTGGGCATCGCGGACATCGCCCAGCCACTTGCGAAAGAAGGTAGAAACCTCGTAGTTAAAGGTGGAAGTGCGGCAGAATATCTGGGCATCCCCCGTCCAGCCGAGGCGTTCATCCCTTTGTGGGCAGTCGGTGGGGATTTCCAAGAAGTTACCTCTCTGCCCCCAGCGGATGGCATTTTGCAGGCCGTTGACTAGAACGTTTGAGCAATGAAATGAACCCGTCTCCCGCATATCCGTGTGGAGCACAAGTGCGGTGATGTCATCTGCCTGCGGGGGGTGGCTGAGGCCACGGATTTCCAGATAGCGGAAACCGTGGAAGGTGAAGCGCGGCGTGTAAGTTTCCATGCCGTGGCCGTTGCAAACATACACATCCTCGCATTTTGCACTGCGCAGATTTTCCGTGTAAAGCGTGCCATCCTGCTCCAGCATTTCGCCGTGCCGCAACACGACGCGCGTGCCATTGTCCTCACGCAGGCGGATTTTTGCCACCCCCACCAGATTCTGGCCAAAGTCGATAATATAGCTCCCGTCTGCGATTGGACGGATACTTTGGACGGATAAGACTTCGGTTACCCTAGTGGGCGGCATGATTTTTCCAGCCAAAGCCGGTGCAGCAGCCAGATCCTCTGCCGGTATCTGTACTGTTTGCAGATTATTCAAGGGGCAGGGCTGTGGCGCACACCAGCCCTCTGCATCGCAGCGGGCGTCGAACACTTCGCCGTTGTAAAGATCGGCACTGAGGAGGCCGCCGGTTCCACCTTCCCAGCTTTCGTCGGAGCCGTACGTCAACTCCTTGCCGTCCGTAGTGCGGACGATAAGGGCAGCGAGCAATACCGGTTCTTGGCCATAGTGGTTGCGCGTATGGCGCAGGCCGAGGTAGCCGCAGTACCAGCCGTCCGCAAGGATCACTCCCAGACAGTTGCTGCCCTTTTGCAATTGCGCGGTAACGTCGTAAGTTAGGTACTCAATTCTCTTGGAGTAATCCGTCCATCCTGGGGTAAACCAGTCCGTGCCAATACGTTGTCCATTAAGACTGGGTTCGAATACTCCGCACGCAGTTATGTACAGTCGTGCACTGAGGGGCTTCGAATCGAGTATAAAGGTTTTGCGCAGGTAGCGGCATGGGCGTTCGGCGCCTCCCTGCTTACCAATGGGGAGCGCAATCCATTGTGCCGGCCAGTCGCTCTGTCCGAGGAAGCCCGTTTCCCAGTATGCGGGGGTGCTCCAGTCGACTGGCTGTGCGTCCTTATCCCAGACACACACGCACCAGTAATAGCGCGTCCGTGGCTTGAGTGCTTCGCCCTGATATGCCACCAGCACCGAGTCCGCACTTTTGACGACTCCTGAATCCCACACGACGCCCCTGCTACAAAGCAACCCATCTGCATCCGTGCCAACCACAATGCGGTAAGCCCTCTGGCACGCGCCTTCGCGTGCGTCCTGCATCTTCCATGAAAAGCGCGGACGCAACTCATCCAGCCCGAGCGGGTTGGTTCGATTTTCACACTGTAAGTCAATGGTGCAGGCTTTCATCTCAGAGGGCAGAGGCAGGGTTGGAAGCAGCGGAAAGTGTAACTGGCTTTCCTCGCTTGTGCTATGGCAGCTTTTTCGGGCATCAACACTTTTGCGCCAGCGCGCACGAACTCCAGACAGAGTGGCCAGTGGGGTGAACCCGAGGAGTGGTCGTCGGCGCAATCGTCGAAATGTGTAAGGATTGTCATCTTGCTATTACGTTATAGCATAGCTGGCGGAAGCTCTTTCTTACAACAAAAATCAAACGCTGCGTTATTTATTGTCTGCGTCGTGTTTGCAAATCACTGATAGTAAATATCATGCGAGTGGCTGTGCCAATTTTTTGCAAACACGACCTAGGCCACACAATATGGGCAGCGGAGTACATCAACTTGATGCGAGTGGGGAGTGGTTTCCGATTTTATTGCTCTGGCGGTCAAATATGCCTGCGCTTCCAAGCCTCTGCCTCTTTTACGCACAGCGGCGTTCCTTACCCTTGCCCATGACGGTGGTGCCAATATTGTCTTGCGTGCCAGCTATACCGGATCACATTGCGACGAATCGTCAAGCCAGTAGGCGGGAGGATTCATTAATCACCGGCAGCGGCGTAATCCCTACCTGCAATACCTCACTGCGGGTGCCGGTTACGTGCTGAAGCAGGACGGTGGCGGCGCGCTCCAGCAGCTTGTAGTTCTGGCCAACGAGCGTCGTCAGCGGCGGGTCGAAGAAGTCTACAAATTCGCTGTCGCCCACGCTGACAACCGCCACATCACTACCAATCTGTAAACCGGCCTCGCGCAGGGCACGGTATGCTCCGGCGGCAAGGCTGTCTGTCGTCGCAAACAGGCCATCCAGTTGTGCTCCGCTGCGCAGGAAGGAGCGCATGGCTTCAAACGTTGCAGCAGAGTCAAAGCTCTCGCTCACGATCTGTGTTGGCTCCTTGTCCAGACTTGAGAGGCACTCTTGCGAAAATGCCTGGATGCGATCGGCAATCGACTGGGTCTGCATGCCGCTGTACAGGATTGCTGGATGCTTTGCCCCGGCCTCCATAAGGATCGAAGCGGCATTGCGCCCGACATGCCCCAGTGTCTCAAAGATGCAACTGCACCCGCTGACACGCCTCCCGATCAGCACCACAGGATACGACAGGCGGGTTTTGGCGAGGAACTCGTCGTCTGCCGGCAGGGTGTTGGCAATCAGTGCCCCGTTGTAGCGGCTGGCGTCCAGTAGTGCCTGAGTCTGGCTCAGGCTGCCAGCATGGAACATCTCAATGGACAAATTAAACTGCAATAGCGGTCCGGCGAGTTTATCCACCTCTCCTTGCAAGACCTTGACTATCTGGCTGACCAGTGCCAGTGGAGCTTCGTAACTGGTGATGATTGCAAGATCGATTTGGCGAACATCCCCCTGTAGTGAACGCAGACGCCGACCGGCAAGATTCGGCACGTAGCCCAGTTCCTTGGCTACCTTTAACACGCGCTCCACGGTTTGCGGTGCCATGCGGCGTTCCACATGGCGGTTGGATAGGATTGCGGAAACCGAGGCAATCGATAACCCGACGTGCTCGGCAACTGAACGAATAGTGACAGCTTTTTTCATTCTGTGATAAGCAACTTAGGAGTGCATGGAGTGATTCTGTCGCACTATTCCAGACGGGAAGCAATTAACTATGATAAGCATACGCTATTGGCGAATATTCCGTCGTCAACGGTTTTCATCATGCCAGCCAAGCATGCCCAAAGGGGGCAATCCGCCCAAAAATCAAGGCCAGCGGTCATCTTGATACACCCAAATCAGGTCAAAAACACCGAAATAAGACCACCGTTTTACCGCTAAAGCCAAAGGGCAAGAGATTGGCCCTGTTGTTCGAACTCACCCAGTGTCGCCGGACTTATCGTGCCGGCATTTAAGTCAGGCCCGTATGGCTTTATCTGTATCGTGTGAGCTAGCAATTCAGCTCGTCTAGGAACTGTGGAGCCATACGATATCGGACTCCCCGATCAGAATTTTGCTCACTCCCGAGTAGTTCAAGTGCGCGGTGAGTGAGTGACCGTGTCCACGTAAGTTGGGCCGCTTGCATTTCATCGTCTGAGTCCTGTCTAAGCACTCAGACTAACTTTGCAAGCGGCCCAGTTTAAGCGGACACGGTCACCTTGTACCCGCTGCCCCTGCCTCGGAATCACCGGGATGTACTCGGGCTTCAGCCGCTTGTTGCCGTGCAACTCCTTCAAAACACGTACTTTTTCCTGGAGATACTCGATTACCTGCTGCTGTTGGCGGTTCATCCATCCCGCCAGCATGCACAAGAGAAGCTGAAACTAAGGCTGCACTACAAAAATGCTTCCTTTAAGTCTCTCTCAATGAAAAACTATTCCTAAATGGTTAACGGGACACCCAGTTCGCGTGGACACGGTCAGTCAGAAAACGCCGCAGCAACTCAGGCCGAATCGACGCCAAGACCTCAGGGCGGAAGAAACGAGTATGATGTAGAGATGGCATGGCGGTGTTTAATGAAAAACGAGCATTTACGCTACTCGTCCTCGTCTTCCACCCCACGGGCCTCGAAGGCAGCCTTGTCGGTCAGGGAGACGTGGCCCTCAACCATGCCGTTGTCGAGCGGGTCGTCAATACGGGCGGCGAGGTCGCGGAAGAGCTTGCGGATGTCAACAATCCCACCAATCAGGAACCAGACGGTGGAGATGACACCGAGGACAGCCGTCACCCACAGGCTCGTGACGAGGAAGTAAGTACTCCATGTCTGCGTAGGCCAGGGTGAAATGAGGTTCCAGATCAGCACACCGACAAAGCAAAGGCCGAACTTGTAAATAATCGCGTAACCGAAGACCGACCAAGCGATGACCTTGTCCCCTAGGGTGTACTCCGGGGTGATGCCGATCAGCTTCTGGCAGGCGTTGCGGATGCTCCACTTGAAGGGCGGCTTGTATTCGCCAGCGATGTCGTACACCCCGCGGTGTAGCAGACGGTCGAGGTTGAAGGGCTTGCGTTGCGTCAGGGCCGAGCCGATGACGTAGGCGGCGATCCCGCTGACCATGGCCATGAAGTAAAGCTCGTAGGAGTTGATCGGGAACTTCACCGGGTTCATCGTCCAGACGATGTACGGGCTGAACGGATGCGAAACATTTTCCAGGAAATGACCGATGGGCACCGCCCAGCCCTTGGACTCGAGCCAGGGATAGACGGTCCCCGCCCAACTGCGCTGGAGGATGAGCCCGGCGAGCGAAAAGCCTGAGCCGAAGATGATCGCCCCGAACGCGCCCACGGAATTACCGAAGCGGCTGTACAAGCCGAAAATCATGACCGGCCCGGCCCCGCCCAGCCACAGTCCGGTCATGATGACGATGAACATCTGGATATAGTCGAGCTGGACGAAGAAAATCGAGACGAAGAAGAAAAAGATACACACCCCCAAGGACGATAGTCGCAACACCAGGAGGTGCTGCTTGGGCGTGAAGGGCTTCTTGCGGAACGGCATGATGATGTCCTGCACGATGGTCGAGGAGGCGTTGAACACGCGTGAATCGTCGGTCGAGATCAGCAGCATGATCATCAGCAGGCAAAACAGCCCCATCAGGCCCATCGGAAGGATGTTCTTCAGGGCGACGGGCAGCATCATCTGGTGGTAAAGCGTGCGGAACTTCTGGTACTCCAGGTTGCCCTCCGGCGTGCCGGCCAGGACGTTGTGCGCTGTTTCCATGTACGGGGTATCGACATTGTTATCGCGCGAGAGCGGCGCATCCTCGCCGATGGCGTGCCCGTCTGCGGGGATTTGCGCCAGGCTGGCGTTGAGCTGCTCACGCATGATCGGGTCCGAGACGGCTTCCTGAGCGACCTTGGAGGTCAGCTCCTGGCGAATCTCGTAGGTCTGCTCCGCGTACTTGCTGTGCGTCATCAGCGCGATCAGCATGACCGCCACCAGCAGCATCATGAGTTGGGCGTAGAGCACGCGCCAGGTTCCGAGGATGCCCGCCATCTTCTGCTCGTGTGGTGTGCGACCACTGCCGCTGGTGTCGTTGCCGATCCAGCTGGCGCGGTTGAGGATGCTCCCCATGATCGTCACGAAAAGCGCGAAGATATTGAAGTCACGCAGCTTCTCGATGTCGAAGGGGTTGATGAAGCTTTCTCCGGGGGCGCGGTCCATCATGACCGGCCCGATCGTGTCGCTCCAGCCAAAGTGCAGGAAGATGTGGTCGGCCCCCACTTTTCGTACCAGAGCGATGAGACGCTGGCTGGGTAGGATTATGTTGGTTGGGTTATGGTTTGCGGGAGTGCTTGGTGCAGTGAGCCCGTAGGGCGAACGGAGCCAAGCACTGCCTTGGTTTGATGCCAGAGTTTGGCAAAGGCGTCGGGGGATATAAAGCCCAAACGGCTGTGCGGATGCTGGCTGTTGTATTTGCGTCGCCAGTTTTCGATGACGACGCGCGCTTCGGTCAGGGAGAGGAACCACTCCTGCTTGAGGCACTCGTCCTGCAGGCGGTTGTGGAAGCTCTCCACGTGAGGGTTTTGCCAGGGCGAGCCCGGCTCGATGTAGAGGGTTTTGATGCGTTTGGATTCCAGGTAGTCCTTGGTCGCCGTAGCGATAAACTCCGGCCCGTTGTCGGAACGGATGTGCTCGGGAGCACCGTGCTTGGCGATGGCTTTGTCCAAGGCCGCGACGATGTCGGCTGACTTCAGCCCGCGAGCCACCGTCAGGCTGATGCACTGGCGGGTAAACTCGTCGATCAGACTGAGCACCCGCAGAGGCGCTCCATTGTCGGTGCGATCCGCCACGAAGTCCCAACTCCACACGTGCCGCGGATGCGTCGCCGCGGTCGGGATCTTGCCGGTGGACTTGCCCTGACGCCGTTGCCGGGGGCGCGGCGGCTTCACGCCCAGCCCTTCAGCCCGGCGTACCTTTTGTACCAGCTTGCGGCTGACCTGCCAGCCTTCGTTGGCCAGCAGCGCTCGTACGCGACGATAACCGTAGCGCGGGTTGGTCCGGCTCACCGCGATGATCGCACGCACGAGGCGAACCATCTTGTCGGTGGCGGTTTTAGCCCGGTAGCAGAAGCTCGACCAGTGCAGACGAAGATACCGACAGGCGGCCCGTAACGAGCACGTTCCCGACTCGGCCACCTCGCGCACCGCTTCGCGCTTGTGCCCCGGGCTTACCATTTTTTTGCGTTTACCTGCTCCAGTACTTTGATGTTCAAAAGCTGGTCGGCCACCAGTTTCTTCAGCTCGGCGTTCTCGCGCTCAAGCTCCTTCAGACGCTTCACATCGCGCAGCTCCATCTGTCCGTACTTGCTCTTCCAACGATGGAAGCTCGCTTTGCTCACATTGTGCTCGCGGCAAACATCGTCCACGCTGCGGCCTTCGTCTGCCTCGCGCAGGAGCGCCACGATTTGCTCTTCGGTGTATCTCTTTCGTTTCATACTTCTGGTCGGGTTCTACCCGCCAGGGTCTCAAACGCAATGGTACGATTCTAGGAGGTCACGCCA
>NZ_JACHVB010000002.1 GCF_014230085.1 Ruficoccus amylovorans
CTAGTGTTATGTTAGCTAAGTTTATTGCAAAATTGATTGATTTTCTGGAAAATCTCTTCCGGTGATGCGGTCCAGTTGAACGGTTTTGGATTTTGGTTATTTTCGTCGATGTATTCGAGTATGGCCTTTCGCAATTGAGGCAGGCTTGAGAAAGAACCTCTACGGATGATATCGAGGGTGATTTTGGCAAAGAAGCGTTCGACTTGATTAAGCCAGCTTGAGTGGGTTGGGATGAAGTGAAAGTGCCAGCGCGGATGAGCAACGAGCCAATCGCGCACCGCTTTGGTTTTGTGAGTAGCGTAGTTATCAACGATGATGTGCAGGTACAACTCTGCCTGGACGGTGGCGTCGATTTTGTTGAGGAAGGCCAGGAAGTCTTTTGAGGTGTGGCGCTTGCGGCACTGGGCCATGACCTGTCCGGTTTTGATATCGAGGGCGGCAAAGAGTGTGGTGGTGCCGTGGCGAAAGTAATCGTGAGTCTGTCGGGCAGGCACTCCGGGCATTAGGGGCAGGATCGGCTGGGAGCGTTCAAGTGCCTGGCACTGGCTTTTTTCGTCCACCGAGAGCACCAGGGCGTTGGCGGGCGGGCTGGTGTATAACCCGACCACGTCGCGTACCTTCTCGACAAAAAACGGATCGGTGGAGAGTTGAAAGGTCTCGCTGCGGTGCGGTTGCAGCCCAAAGGTACGCCAGATGACGCTGACGCGTTCGTTACTGATGCCTGCCCGCTGGGCCATAGAACGGGTGCTCCAATGCGTGGCGTTTTTGGGGGTAGTTTCCAGCGTCAACCGCAGGACCTCGGCCACTTTATCGTCACTGATGCGGCGTGGCGGACCGCCGCGCGGAGCATCTGTGAGCCCCTCGATGCCATGCTCAATAAAGCGTTTGCGCCACTTGCCTACGCTCACATGACTCAAGGCCACTTGCTTACTAACTGCCGTATCCGTAAGGCCCTCAGAGCTCAACAACACGGCCTTGGCGCGAGTCGCTATGCCCTGGGCACTCTTGCGCGCACGGCTCAAGCGCTCAAGCTCTGTGCGGTCCGAATCGTTCAAATCTATCGGCTCACTCGGGCGTCCTGGGCGTGGCATCAACACAACATGAACCATATGATAGTTTTAGCAAGAACTTAGCTAACACAACACTAGTGTCGTGTTAGCTAAGTTCTTAACAAATGTTAATGGCCACAAAAAGGCACAAGAAGCACAGAAAACTTCGTGGATACAGAGTTCGCTCTGCGTCTTTGCGCCTCTGCGGTGAAAATATTTTTATCAGGAACTAAGCTAACGGGACACTAGCGCATGCTTAAAAAATGACGCACACAAGACTGTTTTTTGAAACACAGCCCAGTGTGCGCAGATATGCGAGAATGATGAGCAGGTACAGCGACCCCCTGCGGGCGCGGGGCGTATAACCCCGCGCAAAGGCTGCTACTTTTTGCCCGAGCGGGGATTTTCCAGATAGTAGAAGAACCCGTCTTCAGCCCCGACCAGAAGATCGGGAATACCATCTGCGTTCCAATCGACAATCCCCGGAGAGGTGCTGTGACCACCGAGGTGACGCGGGTCTACGAAACCTTGATCTTCAAAAAGCCATTCACCGGGCTTTTCGGAAATATTGCGCAGGAAGGTGATGTTTGTGCTGTTGACCAGCAGGTCCAATTTGCCATCACCGTCCCAGTCAACAAAGGTATAGGTGCGCCGACCACTGCGACCGGCATAGCCATCGCTGAGGCGAATGGAGCCGTCCGTCGTAGGCGACATTTTGGAAGGAGCGTGGCGCATGTCAAAGGTCGAAGGTCCCTTAATTTTGAAGATGCGTTCGCCCGGTAGCAGTACCCGCTCACCGCCCTGCTCTACCTGACGATAGAAGGCCAGATAGCCTTCGTGATCGACAGTGACCAGATCATTGATGCCATCACCATCGACGTCCATGACGTAGGGCGTGCATCGCCACTGGACAACGAGTTCGCCGGGGGCAGGATCCCACCAGTTCCATACCGGCTTGGGCGTTGCATCGGGCCATGCAACCTTGACGGGCTGTGCCTCGGCGAGCTTGGGCTCGGTCTTGGTGCCGATGTTTTTATACCAGACGATTTTTCCAAAAATACTGTTGGCAACAAGGTCAAGCAGGCCGTCGCCGTCCCAGTCACCCACGCCGATGTTGGTGTAGCCCCACTTGGATTCCGCCGGACCTTGAATCGAGCCGTTGTAGCCTGCCATGATACGCAAGGGCTTGCCGTTGGCTTCAAGCAGAACTGGCTCGTCCCACTTAGGCGGGTAGCCGCCAAGATTTTTAATGAATGCAAACTCGCCGGCGGCATTGCCGGTCAGAATGTCTTCCAAGCCGTCGCCGTCCCAATCCGCAGAGACGGGGGTACTCAGTACGCCAAACTTTACAATGTCAGCCTCTTGGCGAAAGAACACCGGCGACTTAAATTCAGGAATTTTCGCCAGCGAGATGCCACGATTGTTGGTAATGTCGATGAGACGCCCCGTGTTCTCCATCCAGGCGACGCGTCCGTCCTCCTGAGCGACCACGAGGTCCGGCCTGCCGTCACGATTCCAGTCGAAGGTCGTGACTACGATCATTTCCAGCGGCATGGTGATCGGCTCCCCCTCGTAGCGCAGTCGCCTGCCGTTGGCGTACTTAGGGTTTTCGCGTGTGCCGATGTTCTCGAAGTAAGTCAGGCCATCGACAAACTCGCCGCAGATAAGGTCAAGTTTTCCCGTACCGCGGAAGTCCGCAAAAACGGGCGAGGGAATGCCATACATATCGATGTCACGCCCGTCTGCCTGAAGGCGGAACGGCTCGGCATAGACCGGATCCTCATTAGTTCCGGTGTTTTTCAACACATAGACAAAGCCGTGGAGGGGGCCGTTCGTCCAGCGACCATTCTTGTCGTAGGCGTTGTCCCAGCCGTAGTCGGTCCAATCTCCCACGCCGACGATGAGGTCCAGCACGCCATTGCCGTCAAAGTCCACATAGCTCCATTGCTTGCCGCGCTGCTGCCCGGCGCTAACGTGGATACTCTTGGGATCCACCGGCAGGGGAACCTTTTGCTCAAGTCCGGTTCGAGCAAAATCGGGGTGCTCGAAGCCGGGCGTCAGCACCTTCAGTCCCTCGGGAGTATAGGACGGGGTCACATCATTAGCACCATCGCTCAGGCGGCGAGCCGGCTTGAAGATGTCCGCACCGGTATCGGGGTCCTTACGCCCGGTATTTTCAAAGTAGTAGGTGCCGCGGTAGGGGGATGAGCCGCTGACAACGATCAGGTCGGGGAAGGTGTCGCCATTTCCATCGTAGGCGATCGGCCACCCCCACAACCCAACGCCAAGATCGACGGTGAGGGAGGGGTTATTATAGGTGATGGGAATAAAGCACTCGTCAGACTCTGCGGCGAAGGCGCCGGTAAACAAGGTCAGTCCGACGATAAAAGAAAGCGGGGCTCGAATCATAATTGAAGGGCAGCGGTGTTAACGATTTTATTCCCAGACTGAAAAATCAGTGGGGGGTTTCAAGGATGAGAGAGGCGACAACGGCAGCAATGCAGTCAATATGGCGAAATGACCGACGACAGAACATGCCAAAACTCATTGCTTAAACGATATAGCTGATTTCTAAAAAATCAATACCTTTCGACTACGTTCCAGACTGAGCCAACGATCATCCAGAGCTTCGACAAGGTGATTGAAACTCTCCGCACACCTATCCATTTCAATGCATACCAAAATCGCTTTTAGAGATGCCTGGATTGAGAAAAACAAAAACATATCTAATTGAATATAAACATATTAATAACTTTAAAACCCATCCAAATCAAACAACTATTGCCACCACGAAACCATCCCAAAACTGGTAATACCAACCCGAAAGACACTGAGTCGAGTACGCTAAAAGCAATCCATCAGGTCGGTGATCGAGGTGATATCAAAAAGTATTTCCTTGACGAATTTGCTATAACATTCTAGCAAACGATCTACCCCAAAAAAAATACCATGTTGCGCACTTCCCTTCCCCTGCTCTTAAGGTGCTGTCTGGCGACCACCATCCTCGGCCAGCTCATAGCCACTGCCTACGGCGTGGCATTTGCTCCCATTTTCACCGACCACGCGGTTTTGCAGCGAGATAAACCGATTTCCATATGGGGAACAGCCAAGGCCGGTGAAAAGGTAAGGATAACTTTCGGCTCGCACACAGCAGACACCGTAGCCGACACGGATGGCCGCTGGAAAGTGGAACTGCCCGCAATGGCGGCCTCCAGCCAGCCACAAAATTTGGCAGCGAAAGGCGACGCGGCCAGCATCACCCTCACGGACATACTGGTCGGCGATGTCTGGCTGGCTTCAGGGCAGTCCAACATGGGGCGTACCGTACGACGCATCGCCACGCCTGCCGAGGAGGTAGCCAAAGCCGACATCCCCCTCATCCGCCACTTTACGGTGACCGGTGCCGTCTCAGATACCCCAACATCAGCCCTCGGCGGGCAGTGGGTCGTTTGCAGCCCGCGAACGGTGGGCAACTTTACAGCCGTCGGCTATTTCTTTGCCAAAGACATGGTAGAAGCCCTGAATGTTCCAGTGGGGATTATCCATGCCTCCTGGGGTGGAACGCGGATCGACACTTGGTCAAGCCCCGCCAGCATTGAGTCCAACCCAGCCTACCGAGGCGTAACAGAGCGCTGGAAGAGCGCAGCGGCGGACTACCCGAAAAGGAAAGACGCCTACGAGACTGCATTGAAAAACTGGGAGGCCGAAGCGGCGCTTGCAAAAAAAAAGGGCACCCCATTCACACAGCGGGCACCTCGCCAGCCGGAGGGCGCCCCCCTGCACTTCCAGACCCCCGGCGGGTTGTACAACGGAATGATCCACCCGCTGATTCCCTACGGATTAAGCGGATTCCTCTGGTATCAGGGAGAGAGCAATGCATTGAGACCGGATGAATATGCCGAGCTTTTCCCCGCCTTGATCACAGACTGGCGCAAGCAATTTCAACAAGGCAACCTGCCCTTTCTGTTCGTTCAGTTGGCAAGCTACAAAGGCATCACCCCTTCGGAAGACTGGGCGCTTTTCCGCGAGGTTCAATCGCGCGCACTCTCGCTACCAGCAACCGGTATGGCCGTTATCATCGACATTGGAGACCCTGAGGACATCCACCCCCTGAACAAGAAAGACGTGGGCAAGCGCCTCGCCCTGCTGGCAAAGAACCGCATCTACGGCCAAGCCTGTGTAGACACAGGACCGACCCTGCAAAGTGCGGTAAGGCAGGGCGCATCCGTCCGCCTGACATTTCTGCATGCGGATGGCCTGCACACGACCAACGAGACACTGCGTGAGTTTGAAGTCGCTGGCAAAGATGGAGTTTACCACGCCGCCAGCGCAACACAGGAGGGGGATGCCATCATCGTAAAATCAAAAGCCGTCCCTGCCCCCGCCTTTGTCCGCTATGCCTGGAGAAACACGCCCGTCGTAACACTTTTCAATGCCGCAGGCCTACCGATGGTACCATTTCGCCATGAAGTATCGCAATAATTTCATCGGCGTCATGCTTACCAGCACATCCGCTTTGGGGCTTCCGGCGGCAGCGTCAGACCAAGTGCCGCAAATCATCGACTTAAGCTCGAAAACAATTGAGCGCCAATTGACGCAGGGGCGCGGCAATCATTTGCTGACGAATACCTCCGTGTGGTCACCCGACAGTCAATGGATCGTGTATGACACACCGCCAGACCCGACCCGTTTTTCCGGCACCCGCATCGAGCAGGTCAACGTCGAGACGGGGGCGGTGGAGCTCCTGTATGAATCTCAGCATGGTGCCAACTGCGGTGTTGCCACCTACCATCCGACGGAGCCCAAAGTCGTCTTTATTCTGGGGCCGGAACACCCGACGCCTGACTGGGATTACGCATTTACCCGACGCCGCGGAGTCATTGTAGACGTGCGCGCCCCCAAGCAGATCCGCCCGCTGGATGCGATGAACTATGCGCCGCCCTACGTTGCCGGAGCCCTGCGCGGCGGCTCGCATGTCCACGTCTTCAGCAGGGATGGCCAATGGGGAAGCTTCACCTATGAGGATGAAATACTGGCGCGGCAAGCTCTGGCCCCGGACACAGGGCAATCCCCGAACACCCCCGAACCAAACCAGCGTAATATAGGAGTCTTCGTCCCGCAGGGTCCGGTACGGGTTAACCGCAACCACCCTCGCAACCACGACGGAGACTACTTCTCGGTCGTCGTTTCGCGCACCGTGGCACAACCCGAAGCGGGGTCAGACGCAATCAGCCGAGCCTTTGAAGAGTCCTGGATTGGCCAGGATGGCTACATTCGCGAAGATGGCAGCCGCCAAAAGCGGGCGCTCGCATTTCAAGGCATGGTGACTGCGGCAGACGGGCAGACCTTCCCCGAAGTCTTTATCCTCGACCTGCCAGAGGACCTGACCCGCGCAGGAGACCTCCCGCTTGAGGGCTCGGACACTCGCTGGCCGGCTCCGCCACTGGGCGTATCCCAGCGCCGGTTGACCTTTACCACCGAACGCTTGTTTCCCGGCATACAGGGCCCCCGCCACTGGCTGCGCAGCTCACCCGACGGCTCCAAAATCGCATTCCTGATGAAGGACGATGACGGTATCCCGCAGCTCTGGCTAGTCTCGCCACTGGGCGGTGCCCCGAAACAACTGACCCATAACCCGTGGAGCATCACCTCCGCTTTTAGCTGGAGCCCAGACGGCCGATTCATCGCCTACGTAATGGATCACAGTGTTTTTATAACTGAGGCCACGTCTGGTCACTCGTTTCGATTGACCGCTCGCAGCCCGGAGGCAGTCGCCCCGCAATTTCACGCCTGTGTCTTTTCTCCTGACGGCCAAAATATCGCCTTTGTCCGCCGCCTGCCTTACAGCACGGATGAATACTACCAGATTTGCGTCCTGGGAGTCCCTCCCATACCCGATCAATCTCTATAACTATGCAAAAACTACGATCTCTTATCCCTCTGGGTGCCCTGCTTGTCTGCGCCGCATCTCCTGCGCTGGCACAAAGCCCCATTCGCCCCATGGCCAATGACTTTGTGGTCGTGGGCGAATCTCCCGATGCAGAAAAAATCCCCCTGTATTCTCCGTCCATCCTTAGCCTGCCCTCGGGACGTCTGGTCGCTGCCTACGAGCGCGGCAAGGAAGGCCGAGCCAACAAGCAGGACTATACCTTTATTTTAACCTCCGACGATGGCGGCAAAACTTGGACCGAGCGCAAGCAGACGAAGATCACTCAGGGACGTGTTTTCGCAGCAGGGAAGTCTCTGTACATGCTCGGGCATACTGGAGATCTGGTCGTAATCAAGTCGGACGATGACGGGGTGACTTGGAGCGATGTAACAAAACTCACCGACGGGCAATCGTGGCACCAGTCGGCTTGCAACGTCTGGTACGCACACGGCAATGTCTATCTGGTGATGGAGCGACGGGTCATCAAAGAAGGAAAATGTTGGCCAGTGGGCCAGTTGGCTCCGGTACTGATGCGGGCCAAGGAAACGGATGACCTCACCAAGCGCGAAAGCTGGACCTTTGCCAGCGAACTACCGTTCTACGATACGATTCCCGGCTACAAGGAAAACGATATGCCAATCAATTATTTTGGCGTTCCGTTTTACAAGCAGGAATACCCGGATCGCTCCCGCCTCGGCGACGGTCGCTCCATGTCGCCGATGGGATGGCTGGAAGCGAATGTCGTGCAAATCATGGATCCAGACCACTATTGGTACGATCCGCAGGGACGCACCTTCCACCTGTTCATGCGTGCCCACACCGGAGGCACTGGCTATGCTGCGCTGGCCAAAGTTGTTGAAAACCCCGATGGTACGATGACGACTTCACTCGAACAAGTGCCCTCCGGAAAGACCATGCTTTTCCTGCCGTTCCCCGGCGGACAGATGCGATTCCACGTACTTTATGACGAACAGACAAAGCTTTACTGGCTGCTCAGCTCTCAGGCGACAGACTCCATGCGACGGGTAGACCGCCTCCCTCAGAGCCGCTATGACCTGCCCAACAATGAGCGCAACCGCCTTGCCCTGCATTTCTCAAAAAACATGGTGGACTGGTGCTTTGCCGGACTGGTGGCAACGACCGACTCAGACAAGGAGGCCCGCCACTATGCCAGTATCGACTTCGATGGTGACGATCTGGTCATCCTCTCCCGCAGTGGCGATGAAAATGCCAAGAGTGCTCATGACGGCAATCTCATCACCTTCCATCGTGTAAAGAATTTCCGCGATCTCGTTTATTGAGCTTGGCCACTTTATTCCAAAGAGCCCTTCATCAATTATCCCGATTCAGTTGGGCGCACTGCTCAGTTGAATCGGGATCCGATGCTCCGCTCTTTGCCCAATTTACAGACAACAGAACTGCATTCGCCAAGGGCTACAAACTGCCGTAACGCTAGCATTTAATAGTTAAATCAAATGAATTCAGGCAATAAATCATTGACGGATGACGCGTTTTGCTGTAACGATATTGCAACCTCACTCCCCATGTATTATTCTACCCATACCGAAGGACGAGGAACCTCGCAACTAAGAGGAAAAGCCTCAGTATCGTTCGCGGGCCCCATACATCGAGCATTCAGTCTACTGGAACTGCTGGTCGGGATAACAATTGTGACAATCCTCACGACCATTTGCATTGTCATGGTCGGTCGCGTGAGGACTACCGCCTTGATGACGGAATCGGTGTCCAATCTGCGCTCCCTCAATCAGGGATTCAGCATGTATATAGTAGAAAACAGTATGCATTACCCCGGCTACGGCGGTAAGAACGCACGCGCGCGCTGGATGCACCAGATTGCCCCATACCTCGACTTCAAGCCAGTAGTAAGGGTTAACCTATCAGGGGTTTATATTGACACTTACCGAGACGCGTATTTCGAATCCCTGTTCCGCTCACCCGCCACGGACGAGTCCGTCTATCTGCCACCGGCCTCAATGAACGGCATTGGAGTGTACGGAGCGAATCCGTTGATTATAACGGATGCATCAGCTCCATCCGATGCATATGGTATCAACGCAGCACAGGTGATTTTCCCGTCCAAAACTGTTCTTCTGGCAGAGCGGTATTCCGGCCCGGACGGCCCCTCGGGTTGTATTTTCAACACCTCTGCTGCCTACCCCAAACAAGTCAATGGCGTGGCCGCGAACTATGGATCAGGCGGCGGAGCGGACTCAGATCCGGAAGGAGCCGGCCAGACACCGATTCTCTTTGTCGACGGCCGCGTGGAAGTCATTGCGCTAGAGTCATTACGCCCTTGGCCTGGAAATAGAGGCGAAATAGCCGGCGTACGCTTCGCCCCGACGGTCGACTAGATTGTACGTGTAAACGCAACCTAGACCATCTCAACACTGCCTTCAGCCAACCTAGAAAAAGATGAAACGAATAACCGAATCCAATTTTGAAACGGGAATTTAGAATTCAAACCGAGACACGTTAAAAATTTCTGAGCGAGGGTATCCATCGCAGGCACAGAGGACACCTTTGGTTTACAGTATGCAAGCCTGCCCCACACGGCCTTGCCTGATCCCCCGAACAGAGGACTTAAGACTCCAAAAAACACGGACCAAGCGACAGATCCATAAAGTCATTTTGCCACAACGAAATATCTAGCATTCAACAAATCCGACCATGAAACATCCCATCACGAAACTCCGCGGCCTAGTGCCACACTCTCTGCGCCTTTCCTGTATCATTGCTCTGGTCGTCCTGACCAGCCTTGCTACGAAAAGCCAGGCGCAAACCCTTATCCACGATGACTTTAATCGCGGATCGGTTACCCTGCCCGAGGACCTTAACGGCAGTGCCCCCACAACATCCTCATTAGGAAGTATCACTTGGCTTTCCCAAAACTGGGAAACTAACGGATCGGCAGCTACGGATACTTCAAGCTCCGCCCGCAACGCCTTTCTGCCCTTCAATCCGTCCACAGGCAACATCTATACCCTGACTGCCACCATATCGATGGAGACAACCGATAGCAACTGGATCGGGATCGGCTTCTCCAATGGTGCAGCCACGGACACCCAGCTTTACGGTGCTCCCAATAACTCGCAGGGCATTCTTTTCCGCGGAGACGGACAAGTTCGCTATGTTGGCACCAACGGAACTGCCGGAGACGGGCTTTCTGGCAACCCCCTGAGCTCTGGGCTGGGCAAGACAGTCAGCATTTCCGTTATCCTCGATACCACTGAGGAGAACTGGGTAATGTCTTATGCAATCAATGGCACACCCGTGACAGGAACTTACACCTTTAATGTTAACCCGACAATCAACTACATTGGCTTCGGCTCGTACACAAATGCAACCGGATTTGTGGAGGACATCACTCTAACGACCAACATTCCCGAGTCCTCCACGACTACGCTGATCCTTGCGGGCGCAGTACTTGGTTTGATGCTAATCCGTAAATCGCGGAAGGCATTTCCCACTTCTCGCGTTTGCTGAACTACGCGCTTCGTCTCCCCACTATTTGCAAGCAGTCTGCCAGCTTCGCAATTCAATAACGCAACACCTCTTGCCCCTCGGGTAATAATGGTGCTCTGCTTCACGTTAGTGGACCATTTTACGATCTAACCCAAGGTAGGTTCGATCGTAACGATTGGGGAACCTTAGCTTAGATGCTGACCGGTGCTCTCACCGGTCGCATCTAGGCTGGGGTGATGGGGATGATCGAGTTACACAAACTGTGTGACCCGTTCACGAGTCAGGATTCATCGTTGAGTGACAGAAACTTGCAGAGTTGCGAGATCTCCGCCGTGCAACCACAGTTTTAGCTCCTTTTATGCATGTTAACCGGGTGGATGAACCGACACCAGCAGCAGGCCATCGAATATCTCCAGGAAGGAGTACAGTGTGGTCAAAGAACTACACAGCAACAAACGTCTGGATTTTACCGATGAACAACGTGCGCCTAGCTCGCAAAGGAAGCTCTTGGACAAAGCATGGCATCAACGCAGACGGCGACTACAGCAGGGTGTACTACGCCTCTGGTGGGTGCGACATGGTACGCCAGACGATGAAAGCCTGGGAAAGCATACTTCCTCCAGGGGATTTCTTGCGCATTCACCGCGCTCATATTATTAATATCGGGCACGTGACAACGACCTCCCAATCCGAAGGAGAATTTGCCGTCACTCTTCGTGGTGACTATCCACGCTGCACCGTCAGCCGACGACGGGTGAAGGAAGTCCTCAACCAGTTGCCTGATCAAGCGACGGATTAAGCCGAAATACTCTCCGTGCGCAGTCGTTGGTTCAGCTCAATGCAAGAGACACTTGGTAATGATGATGCTCACGGGTTCGTCGTAGTCCGAGGCGGCGGGAGAGTGTGTGCATGGCCCGGCCACGATGAAGGTTTGTCGTCAAAGTGAATTGGTCGAAGGGAACGAGCGGCTGATCCACTGCGACCAGGCGGCGTAAGAGAAGTGTGGTGGCAAGAGGCCAGCGTTCAGGATGGCCGGGATGACCGGTGATGAATTCCAAAGTCGCGGTACGGGCCTGCTGAGTCGCCACCAGCAAACCTCCTATGCCCTCGGCATTTTCCGCCACCCCGGAAAGTTCCGGGCGGTAATGTCGGCGCATAGCATCGAAGTGTCCGCGGTTGAAGTATTGCGCCCGCAGCCCCCATTCCTCGACCCGTTGCCAGTCGTCGGGACGCAGCGGGCGTACCCGCCATCCCTTGTCCGTCGCCACCTTGACCACTGGATCGTACCTGCGAAGCCGCTCGCGCAAGTGCACGCAATCGCCAAGCCAGTCCTCATCGGTCCAGTGCTCGACACTCTCAGCATAGTACCGAAAAACACCTTCCCATGAAGCAGCCTCGGGAGCGGTAGCAATGATCTCTT
>NZ_JACHVB010000003.1 GCF_014230085.1 Ruficoccus amylovorans
TCGGGGCCGTCGATGAGGCCAGGGAGGTCCTCAGCCCCTTCCTCGTCGTCTCCGTGGCCATCCTCATCGGATCCATCGGCTACGCCGTGGGGGCTGTCAGGCGCTCCCCCTTCGTCCCCGAGTACCCCGAGCGCGAACACCCCTACCGCTGAGGCGCTCAGGGATGCGTGTATCCAAAGCCCAATACAGCCCCGTCCCGGTCCCTCCGGGGCGGGGCTTTTTGCTTTCCCGAAAACCAACCACACAAAACCCACAACCCGAACCCAACAAATAACCACCAACCGAAAGGAAACCCGACTCATGATCCATACATTACTGGAACCGCCCGCAGCGGCGGCCACCGTCCATCCCCAACCCCGCTGCAACCTCCTGCTGCACTGCGGCTCTCAGGCCGTCAACCGCAGCCGGATTGCGGAGGTCCCCACGCCGCCGCCCACCCGCACCTGGCAACCGGTTGCCCACCTCACCGTCCTCAACACGGTCGAGCGGGCTCTGCTCGGGCGCGGCCTGGCCATCGTCAACAGCGCCTACGCACTGGACAAGGAGGCCGACCGCTTCTTCGCCCTGCTGGAGATCCGCACCGCCCGCGACGCCGGGGACTACAGTTGGATCGTCGGCGTCAGAAACTCCCACGACAAGAGCTTCCCCGCCGGCATCGTCGCCGGGACTCAGGTGCTGGTGTGCAGCAATCTGGCCTTCTCAGGCGAGATCAAGCTCGCCCGCAAGCACACCCGCTTCATCCTGCGCGACCTCGACGAGTTGGCCGACAACGCCGTCCAACGCCTCGTCGGGCGCTTCGGTGAACAGGCCCGCCGCATCGAAGCCTACAAGCAGGCCCGCCTCCGCGACACCCGCGCCCACGACCTCATCATCCGGGCTGTGGATGCAGGCGTCTGCTCCAACCAGCACATCCCCAAGGTCCTCGACCACTGGAGAAACCCCGAACACCCCTGCTTCCGTGAGCGCACCCTGTGGTCCCTCCAGAACGCCTTCACCGAGGCCCTCAAGGGAAACCTCAACCTCCTGCCCACCAGAACCGAACGCCTCCACCAACTCCTCGATCATCACGCCGGGATAAACTGAACGAGTGGACGGCGGAAGCAGCCTAAGGGCTGCCTCTGCTGTCCCCGGGCAGGTCGGAGGCTAACAATAAAAGAAGCCGCGCCTTCAGGCCGGCTTCTTTTTAGCTGGGAGCGGAGGCACTCCCCTTATCGGATAAGAAGCTGGATAGTCGAGACAGCTTTCTTACCATCAGGAAGTTTCACCTGAATAATAAGTTTCGTCTGAGAACGCTCCGTGGTACCCTTTGGACGCAAGCGTAGCAGATAGCTTCCCGGGGTTTTCGGGACAGGATTAAGTTCGTGATCGAAAAGAAAATCAGCCTCACTGTCCCCGCTGAGGGAAACGGTGTAAGCTGGATCCGTCTCGATAGAGACCTCCCTCCAGTCCCTGGCTGATCCCTGACGCCAGACTTGAACCCTCGGGCGGAGCTTGACGACTTCGGGGATGTTCGTTTGAAAAATCAGACGAGTTGTCGGGTGGCCAGGACTATCCGTGTTGACAGTGAGAACAACACGCTGCGGACCGGCGCGCTCGCCTACGGTCAGGATTGCTTTCAATTCACCGGACTCACCCGGGGCATACACATCCTGGTCCAGTGCAGGGACCGTACAACCGCAACTCGAACGTACTCGCATGATAGCCACCGGATCGTTCCCAGTATTCGTAAACCGGAAGATTCCCGTAACCTCTTCTTCCCCTACGGCAGCAGGTACGTCCAAGCGCGGGCGCTCCCACTTGAGACCAGCTACAACATCAGCCGACATGACAAGCAGAGCTATAATTAAAAACGGATAGAAGCAAGGCACGCCTAAAGTCGATACAGGTTATTTTGAAACCCCAAAAAGCAGGGCAGAAGGGATAATTGCTAGAAACGGTGCAGCAACTAGAAGTAGGCATAAGCACCAATACAATCGATCAAACCGCTTAAAAACTAGACCGACTGACAGTCCCGTAAAAACAAGATAACTAATTAGATAAGCCAGCCAAGTATATACCCCAATTCGAGGAGTTAGAACAACCGCCATGAGAATAGATAAAATTGCAGCTACTATCACACTTAACGACTTCACTCCGATTCCTCCGTTTTGTTTTGACAACATTCCCCGGCACCTTCGACAGACCACTGTCCCATAGTCACAGACCTTGGCGGGAAGACCGCAGGAAGAGATATGGTCTCTCCTCCTACTCCCGGTGTCGTGATTTGAGGATTCCCAAGCAATGGATACTGAATATTACGCTCCCACCAATTCCCATCTTTATCATTATTAAATCCCAATCCTTGACCAAGGGTCATTTCCCCACTCCAAGTGTACTTATCCCCTGTCCATCGAACATTAACATCCCTAAGTATCACCAAAATCCGCCCCAGTCGATATTGTGTCGTGATATAAGACTGTCCCTCTGGCAAATCGGTCATATTATACGGCCCCAGTGTAGTCGGGTGCGAACTACAACTTTTACTCAACTCGGTTTCAACTTTACGCTTAGCCCAAAGTCGGTAACGCTCAATGTCAGCACCATGGTTCTGATCAAACCATTCCGTGTAATCCAAATGCTCACCGTCATCTGGGCCAATAGGAGGAAAAAAATGATCTGACATTGATGGTCCTTGCGGAGGTACGGGACCAGCATCAAGGAAATCACTAGCAGCAAGCACCTCTCCCCAGTTCCCCTGATCCATGAGTCCAAGCACATCGCCCCGAGAGACTCCATCATTCCCAACAAACCCATATAAATTCAACCCTCCCCGTTCTCCAATCGGGTCTCTGGAGAGCCATCTGCCAACGACAGGGTCATAATAGCGGTAGCCGTAGTAAAGGAGGCCGGATTCTGGGTCGGTATATTTGGTGGAGAAGCGGTAGTTGAGTTCGGCCACGGCGGCACCGGTAGCACGTAAGGGTTCGCCGAAGGGACCGTACTCGAATCGCGCCGAAACCGTGCCAGACTGGCTGTCCACATAAGCCATGACATTCCCATTGCCATCGCAAGCGGGGTAATAGGTATCAGCCCCCGCAGTAACGGCCAGCAGGCCACCGACGCCACCCGCCCCTTGAAGGGTTCCACTCAAGTCGAGCCCCCAGGTGTAGGTGCGCGAGGGGGCAAGAGCCCCAGCCCCATCGTAAGCAAGCTCGGCCAACACATTCCACTCGTCATAGAGAAAAGCGATAGTCTCCACAGGCGTACTCTCCCAGCCACCCGCCACATCATCCCAATCGAACACCTCTTTCTTCATGCGGCGACCCTGGGAGTCATAGGTAAAGACCAGTTTCCGATTGGGAACCCCCAAGCCAGCTGCCACAGAAGTTGGCTCCATCGCAATAAGGCGATTTTCACCATCCCAAGTATACACCCAACGAGAGTCGTTGGACAAGTTCCCGTCGTCATCGTATATAAAGTTTTCCGGGTTGGGAGGTAGGTAGGCGCTGGCTTCAGCCTCGGCGACAGCATCGGCACCACCACTCCCCTGCCCTGAGTAGGTTCCCTGGATCGCGATACTCTCCTGCCGGGCAGCATTTGGACTTGTTTCCCCGGAGTAATCCAAGAGTGCCTGGAAGTACTCTCCTGTACGGGTGGCCGTCTCCGCATTAACCGTCACTTCCGCCGCCGGGTGAGCAGACCCCAGCACTCCAAGGACGCGAGGCACGCTGCGACTGCCGTACTGGTTAAGCGGATTGGCACCGTTTGTCCCGGTGGCATCGGCTCCGGCATAATACACCTGACGACGGGTTGTATTCCCATCCCGCCCGGCCTGAGTACGGTTACCGATATCGTCAAACCCGTAATTGAACACGTAGCCGGGAATTGGTTGCGCACCAGGCAGGTACTTCGCAGCGCTGGTGACTTGCCCCAACGCATCGTAACCGTAAAGCCAGTACTCTCCGCTGCCCAGAGTGGCCGCAGTCCGCTGGTTCGCCGCATTGTATGCGTAGGTCATACCCAGTTGCTGATGAGGAATACCATAACTCAGGCTCCTTAGACGACCAAGATTATCATACTGACGGTGAACGGCAAGCACTTCCGCAGCCCCACGGGACTGCACCACATTTTCCACCAGAGCGCTACCGGGGCGATAACCGTATGCCGCCGTGTGCACCTGACCGCCCTGACTGAAGCCAATCGTCTCCAGACGCCCTGTGACACCGTCGAAGCCGTACTGCACTGCGTGCAGCGGACTGGTGCCATCGGAAAGGCTGACCGTGTTCGGGCGAGTGGCCGCATCAAATGTCCTCTCAACCGCAAAACCATCCCAGGGCTCCCCGTCCGCTTCATAGGTCTCCGAGACAATCCGACCATCCCCATAAACAAGCGTTCGCGTGCCAGTCCTATCGGTTATGGCTCCGATTCGCCCGCTGCGGTCATACTGCGTATAGCTGATGGCTGGAGTCTTACCATCACTGTAGGATATGCCCGTCTGATAGCCGTAGTCCGGGTCGTAGGAATAAGCCGTAACAATCCCACGACCACCGGTCCGAGTCTTCAGTCGGCCGGCATCGTCGTATGTATAGCTCAGGTCAGGAGTGCCGGGATTCCCCACCTCGTAGGCGTAGTATTTCTCCTGCAAAAGCCCGCGAGCATTATAAACCCAATGGGTAACAACCGGAACCCCCGAAGGGTAATCCTGCCAAGTCTTCATCGTGGCCATGCGACCCGCGTAGTCATAAGCATACTCTACCGGGTAGGTTCTCGACCCGCTGCGACGCTTGAGTTGTCCATCCGGATAGTATTCCTCGGTCTGTATTCTTCCGTCCGGCAAGGTGATTGTCCTCGTCATGCTCCCATCCGGGGCATCGCTATAGGCATAGGAAGTCGTCTGTGCCTGGTCACCGGGGAGACTGGATCCCTCAACCGCCACAGGCGTCGTCACACTCTCGAGACGACCATTAGCCAGATAACTGTAGGTCGTGACACCGAAGGCATCGCTCACGGTATGCGGAGCACCCAAGTCGCTGTAAGTGTACTGAGTCTGATCAAGCATGGCGCCCTGAGCGTCATAGCTTGCACTGGAGACCACTTGGCCATCCGCGTAAACGGTAATTGTTTTCGAGACAAAGCCCCCAACGGCGTCGGCAATGCTCGTCGTGACCGTACGGGTGGCCGGAGCATAGCCACCCGATCCGCCCACCGGCACGGCAGGGGTCAATGCCGTAACCGTTGTCGCCGTCAGTCCGTACTGAGTTGTGACAGTGGTAAGATCGTCGAGGCTGACCTCGGTGACTTGCGCCCCTGAAACATCATCCCCACTCACAGAAGTCGTCTTGCGAACCCGCACTCCGCTATCCCACGAAGCAGGCCCGTAGCTGATGGTTGTCGTCTGCACCGGCCCCTCAACATCATCCCCCACATAGGTTTTCCACAACTGCCCCTCATCATCGTACACGTAAAAGGTTGTGACGCCGGTTGGATCTTCCATTGAGACTAGTTGCCCCAAGGCATTGTAACTGTAGCTGGTCTGCGCCTCGCCCGCCCCCCCGGGAGCGAGAGCCGGTTGCAGAACCGTTCGCGTACGCCCCAACATGTCCGTCACGGTTGTGCTATACTCGCCCGAGGCACTCAGGTCCGGCTTCAGAAAAGTCTCAGTCGTAGCCTCTTCCCCCGGCACGGCTGAAGAATAACTGTACCGGCGAGCCATTGTAGAAGGGCCGCTGACCTGATAGAGCGAGCCATCCTGATAGCTGAGAGTCGTGGTTGCCCAGACTGGGGCCTGCCCTGGCAGATAAGGGAAGGACACGCGTTCACGAACAAAGGTTTCACCAGCAGCAGTAACGGTATCCTTGATGCGGTCCGTGATTCGCCCCATCACATCCATACTGGACACAAGCTCACCAGCCTTGTTGTAGGTCGAGGTAGTTTCTGTCGAAGCACTACCCTTACTGAATGTAGTCCGCACTGCGCGACCAGCAGCGTCCAGATCGTAACTTGTCAGGCCATCCCCTTTGAGGGCCTCCACTACGCGCCCCGCATCGTCATAGGTGTATTGGGTGTATTCTCCATCTCGACTCAACTCCCAAGCCAGCCCACAGCAGGCATAGGCCATATCACGAGTCGTACCATCCAAATAGATAATAGAAGTCGGACGGCCCGTCTCAGAATCGTGTCCGTTGACCACTTCAAGATCTACGGTAAAGGGCTCGCCACTCTCATCAAACCGGAAGCTCTCACGGGATTGCAGATTGCCCACTCCGTCCACAACCGTAACCTCACGCAAAAAGGGCTCAAACTCCAGCAGAGGGGTGTAAACATAGGTGCCTTCCTCCCTGGTTGTCACGAGCCAGTCCATCGTTTCACTACTGGAAGTATCGTAGGAGTAGGAATACCGGGTCATCGTACCATCGGGGCGCTCGATGCTGAAGGGCTGCCCCTTGAGATCAAACTCATCAATCGTACGTTCAACGGTGACCAGATTGGAGGCGGCTCCCAAGGCCGCGCCGGGAACTGTACAATCGACGTAGGTTACGATTTTGACCTCGGTATCAATTCCCTGAATACGCTCAATCTCACGCTCCTCGTACCTAATCTGGTAGCCCCTACTAACCTCATTCCCTTGCACATAGGTCACTGTCCGGCGTAATTCCCCCAAGGACGCATTCCAACCGGCATCAGCATCCTCATTAAACGTGTGCGAAACCACCCGATTACTACTCTCGTCCACAGAGGAAGGCAGGGTGTCACCGCCAGGAGCAGAAGTGTTTTTAAACTGAGAGACTGTCTTAATTTGACGCCCGTCAGCATCATAGATCCAGTAATCCCAGTTGCCAAAGGGCCCCACCCTCAGTTTCAGCCGCCCATAGCCGGGCGCACCACTGTCCTCATCGTGATAATAGTAGCGAGTTACCCGGTTCACCCCCTCGGGGTCCTGCGCCTCCGAGATCAGTTCCTCTCCCCAAGGGAACATCTCGTAAGTTTTCAATACATCCGATGCAACCTCACCACTTCCATTTTTCAACTTGCGACGTTCCGTCCGGGTCGTCCCCACAGGGGCATTCTCGTCAAATGCCCCGCTCCGGGTCAGCTCGGTCAAGATCAAGTTGCCCCCCTCCGCATAGCTCCAAGTGTTGCCCGTTTGCGTCCAATGGTAAACATTCACACTCGCACCGGAACGGATTTCCTCCACCTTGAGCTGGTCCGGTTCGGAAGCAGACGGAGTCGGATTGCTGACCACATAGGTCACAAATGGATTAGCTCCACTGACAAGCGGATAGAGTCCAGTAACACTATCCGGCGCTGCCTCAAAACTTCCCGGACGATAAAAGCGAACCTCGAACGCCCCCGGCTTGTAGATCGCAGTCCAATCGTTTTCATCAAAATCAAAAACGCCGCCGGAAATGGTGACCGTGACCGGCCCCGTCGCTTCCCAGATCACATTCCGATACCAGACCTGATCCCCAGCCTCATAAGTGCCCTCGTCAAGATCAGGAGCTTTCCGCGCCCAATAGGATGGTTCCTCAAGCGGGTTATTTCCGGCATTAGCCCCCAGCAGAGAAACATATACATAATCCTGATAAAGCACCTCGTCTCCAGCCGCATAGGT
>NZ_JACHVB010000004.1 GCF_014230085.1 Ruficoccus amylovorans
GTAACCGTCCGGGCTTGGTCCCACTTTTCAAAGCAGGCAGTCTGGTGTAAGATTTGTGGATGGATTTGGAGTTGGTGGATACGGGGGCGAAGCGCGACAGTCGGGGTCGTCGGATCGAGAGTCGTGAGGAGCGTGAGCGTTTACTTGAGAGCTACGATGGGAGCGGATTGACGCAGAAGGCCTTTGCGCGGCGCGAGGGAGTGGCCTACAACACGCTGGTGTACTGGCTCAAGCAGCGTCGCGAGCGCAGTCAGGCAGGTGGAGGCGTCGAGTCTAAACCTCTTTTCCATGAGATGACGGTGCCGTCCTGCGGGGCCTCTTTGTTGGAGGTATGTTTGCCGGAGGGGCTGATCTTGCGCGGGGGCGATGCGCAGTCGCTGGCGGCATTGGTCAAGGCGTTGCGATGCTGAGCTTGCCCCATCAGCTGCGAGTTTTTGTGGCGGTGGAGCCGGTGGACATGCGCAAGCAGTTTGACGGGCTGTGGGCGGTGGCACGGGACCACTTGGGCGAAGATCCCAAGGGCGGGGCGCTGTTCGCCTTTACGAACAAGACGCGCAACCGCCTAAAGCTGCTGTATTTTGACGGGACGGGGGTGTGGGTGTTTGCCAAGCGCATCGAGCAGGGGCGGCTGAGCTGGCCGATCGGCAGCGACACACGCAAGCTGACGATCACCCCGGCGGCGATGACCATGCTGATGAACGGCATCGACCTGAAGCAGGGGACGCTCAAGGCGTGGTACGAGCGTTAAAATCAGCACGGTTCTCAACACTGTCTTGACGGCCATCGTATCATGTTTTGGATACAGGCATGGACAGCGACGCGGGCTCCCCGGATGTGGAACAGTTGCGGCGCATCGTCGATGAGCAAAACGGCGTGATTGCGGTTTTACGCGAGCAGGTGGACTGGCTCAAAAAGCAGCTCTTCGGGGCGGGCAAAAGTGAGAAGCTCGACAGCGCTCAACTGCGCTTGCGCCTGGACGACCTGGAGCGCCAACTCGAAGCGGTCGAAAAACAAAGTATCGCTTACGAACGTCGTGCCCCCAAGGCGGGCAAACATGAAACGCCTGCTGAGCGCTTCAAGGACCTGCCGGTGGAGGAGACCGTGGTGATTGAGCCGCCGGAGGTGCAGGCCGAGCCGGAAGCCTTTGAGAAGATCGCCGAAGAAGAGACCCTTGAAGTCGATATCCACCCGCCGAAGCTGTTTAAACGCCGCCTCGTTCGCCCCAGGTATCGCCGCAAGCTTGACCGCTCGCAGCCGCCGGTGGTGGCCCCCGCGCCCAGGCGCGTGATCGACGGCAGCTACGCTTCGGCGGGCCTGTTGGCCTGGATCGTTTTAAGCAAATACGTGCAGCACCAGCCGCTTTACCGCCAGGAAAAAGCCTCGTCCATGTGGGGCGCACCTTTGTCACGAAAAACCATGACAGACTGGGTCGAGGCCGTAGCCGAGTGGCTCAAGCCCATCTACAACTACATGCGAACGGACTTGCTCGCGGGCCCCTACATCCAGGCGGACGAGACGCCGGTGCGCTACTGCGACTCCGACCACAAAAAAGGCAAAACCGAACAGGGCTGGCTCTGGGCCATCTCGCGGCCCGGCGGCGACGTCGTCTTTGACTGGCGGCTCTCTCGCCGACACGGCGAGCTGACGTCATTGCTGGACGGATACACCGGCCTGCTCCAGTCCGATGCCTACGGCGCCTACGAAGACTATGCCTCGGGCAACAAGGACGTCATCGCCCTGGGCTGCATGGCCCACGTCCGGCGCAAGTTTTACGACGCCCTCGCCTCCAACAAACGCGAAGCCACCCTCGTGCTCCGACTCATGGCCAGGCTTTACGAACGCGAGGCCACTTACCGCGAAGAAAACCTCGTCCCCGACGAGCGCAAACGCCGCCGTCAGCGAGAAAATGAGATCACGCTGACCCGCCTGCAAAAGGTCATCTCCCTCGCCAGCCGAAAGGCCCTCCCCAAGTCCGCCCTCGGCAAGGCCTGCGCCTACGCCATCTCCCAGTGGCCCCAGCTCGTTGCCTTCCAAAAACACGGCATCGCCGAGATCGACAACAACCTCATGGAAAATGCCATCCGCCCCTCAGCCCTGGGAAAGAAAAACTTCCTCTTCATCGGACACCCCGAGGCCGGCCAACGATCCGCCATCATCTACTCCATCGTCGTCTCCTGCCAGCGCCACAACATCGAACCCTTCCAATACCTGCGCAACATCCTCTCGCGCCTCCCCAATATGACCAACCAGCACGACATCAGCGCTCTGTCACCTGCCAAATGGTCACCAATAGCAACCCAAGCCTGAATCCAAATCGTAACCAGTGGGAAACCCCAAGGGTTACCAGAGAGAAAAATCCACCCTCACAAAGGCAACTCAAGCAGGACACACTCCGGACGCTTACGTTTCAACATTGCTGCTGTATATTAAGTTACTGACGCGGGAGGGGTGGCCCATGGAGAGCCTTGTTGCCAGCCAGGGATTGGTAGCGCGGGTGTGGGTGCGCATGTGCCGGGCGATTGCGATTTTCCAATCGGCGGCCTTGGGGGCGCGGACAATATCTTCTGACGATTTTTCGTGCTGCTTGAGTTGTTCTACCAGTGCCTGCTCCCAACGATATTCATTGAGGTTGCGGACATCGTCACCGCAATGGCTCCTCCGTAACTCAAGCTTGTTCATGCGCTCCAATACCTGCTCCCGATACGCCCCGTCACCGATCAGCCAGCCCCGACAGTATTCCCGGCTCAGGAGTTCCCGTTTCACAGGGTCTGACTCATCGGCCAATGCCAAAATTTTTGCGTACGCATTCATCCCTTTCAGGCTGTCGGGCAGATGCAGTTGGCCGAGAAATTCCGCACGCACCAGCGAACTGAAAGCGAACAGCCCTTGCCATACGTACACCCCAGCACAAACACCGGCATAAATCAATATTTAGATTATTGACATGACCCCGTCGGCTGCAGCCCTCAGCGCCCCTCCCTGACCCCTTCGGGGTTTACGTACGGAGGGCTTTTTCAGGCGCGACTAAACTAAGAATGTTTTACGTCCTTAGCTAGGTCAGCCCCTTAATCTTTATCAGTATTTCTTTCACCGGGTTGACTCAACCAGCAGGCCAATGACGCAATAACAACAGGGACACTTCCCCAATCCAATAGCAGAGGGATCCATGCATATTTCCAACTCCCGGTAATAGGCAACAAAACGATTCCCATAGTCAAAACGAATCCACCAATAAAGGGAATAGCAGATGCCCATTGTTTTTTTAAGACATGATTATTCACAAACACAGCCCAATTCATAACGGCGATGTAACCACCAAATAAGAGTAAAACAGCTGAAGCAATCCATTGTATGATATCCATAATCAATCCTTGGGGTCGGCCATTTTCTCAGGCATAGGCTCTGGAGTTTTTTCAGGCACATAAGCTCTTTGGCCAAGCATTTTTTTCACCCCCCCAAAAGGACCTTTATCTGCCCATGTTGCTGTAGCCGCTTGGCTAGGAGGTTTTAATGTGCTTCGAGGCACTTGAAACTCTTGCCCTGATGATGGGCGAGCAAATTCATTACCAGCCCCAGGTTGCCATTTGCCTGACTTCAGCCAATTCGCTAAAGAGGCTTTACCTTCCATTACAAAATCACCTGGCCTGAGTCCTTCACGTCCCCACCGTGAAACCGTCACTGTAGTCGACTCCTTCGTCTCAGCCGATGAAGAAAAGGAGGTAGAACTCCCCTCAGGAGCAGTCGTCGGCTTGAAACTCGATATAAGCTTAGCCCCCATCACCCCCGTGAATGTCATTTTAGCTGCTCCCGTCAGGCTCTTCTCTGCGACCTCCACAGGGTTTGTAATCGGAGTAGTTGAAATTTCCCCGCCTTGATTTTTGACGATTTTCTCACCTTGAACTGCCTCATACCAATCCATCGCACCAGACTCACGAGAAAATCCTACTCCAGCGGCAGTTAGTCCCGATTCCAATCGGCCATTTCCACCTTCTCTCATGAGGTTATACGCACCAATCGCCTCCTGTCGGACATCACGTGCGTGTTGGTACTGCCTCATCATAGTTATTGGAGTGGGAATCCCCATCCTAGACGCCATTTGATCAAATCCGGCATACGCATCACTCCACCAACTCAGCCCCCTTGGGTCGAACTTGGTCCACGGGTTCTGAACAACGTAGGAATAGAGATTGGGGCCATCAACGAAACCCAGCGGGTCGCGGGTGATGAAGGTGCCCGTTTCCAGGTCGCGGTAGCGGAAGCCTTCGTTCAGGAGCCCGGTCGGGTCTTCGTCCTTGGTGTTAGCGCGTTGGCGGTCAAGGGTCGCACCGGGAGCGATATACTCTTCGGAGGAGGCGGTGTCGCCGTGACGCCCGAAGGCTTCATAGGCCGCCTGATAAGTCAAAGAACTGTTACCATCGGTCGCGGCAACCACGTCGCCCCGACTGTTGTAATGCTTATAAGAAGGAGTGCCGCCACGCAAGCTGTAAAGCAGACCCCCGATACCGCCCCCGTAATCGCTACCGCGGATATATTCGACCGAAGGCGTCCCTGCCCCTCCGTCGTACTCCTGCACGGAGGTGCCCCCCGAGAAGGACACCACAGTGGCTAATCCGCCCGCCCCTGATTCATCCCGCTGTACACGGCGCGTCCGGTAGTCGTAAGCGTAGCGGTAGACCGCGTTCGGCGTAGAGGTGTAATACGTTGCCTGGATGGCGAGATCGGCATGCTCTTGGTCGTCCGTGCCGGGATAAATATCGATCAAGTGCTTCTCCCCACCACCCTCCATCAGCTTGACCAGACGGTTTTCCCGGTCATAGGTGTAGCTCAGGACCTTCCCGCCCGCGGCCGCATTCGCGACGCTACCGCTCCGGTTGCCGTTGGCATCGTAAGTATAGGTCGTCTCCGAACCGCTAATCGCATCAGTCGAGGACTCCAACTGATTCAGCGTATTGTTAGCGTATGAATACGTGATGTTGGACGTGGGAACACCATCTACTGCAACTATTTTGCCAGTACGGTTATGGGCAGCGTCGTAGGCATAGGTCGTCACAGTATCATCCGGACCACCCACCTCCCAATCGATCGCTTCAACCAAGAGCCGATTCGCATCGTCATAAGTGTTGGTTACCGTACGCGCAGTCACATTCCCCGCCGGATAGGTCTCCCCAATCTGCTTGAGATTGCCAAACAGGTCGTAGGCGTTAGTCGTGACATACAACTCACTGCCCACTACCCCCGGCCCAATAATGGCCTTTTTCCGGCCCAAGCTATCATAGGTGCTTTTGATAATATCACTATTGGGTTGCTCGGTCTCACGAATATTACCAGCCAAGTCATAACGATAGGTGGTGGTCCGGCCCCCTTCAGTAATTGTTCTGGTACGGTTAAGGGCGTCGTAAGTACTGGTTAGCGTTAGCGTATTACTCCCCAAAATATCATAAACCGTTTCCCGCCGGTTGCCTGCCAGGTCGTAGCGGTAGCGGTGTGTGACTCCAGCCGAAGTCTCGAGAACAACTCGGTTCAGGGCGTCGTATTGGTATTCAACATCCGTGTCCGAGGCTTTGTTTTCTGTAACCGCCCGGATATTGCCGACACCATTATAGGTGTATGAGCGGTTCTCCTCCGAGGCCCCCGCATAGAGCACATCCTTCAGCCGATTCCGCAGATCGTAGGTATAGTCCGTTCGATGGCCATTGGCGTCGATGCGCGCGGTCTGCATCATGGCATCGTAAACCAAGGTGGTCGTATCCCCCCCACCATAGGTTGTCGTCAGATTACGGCTCAGTCCGTCGTAGGTAAAAGTCGTGGTCTGGTCCTCGCCATCTCTCACACTGATCAAGTTACCCTCAGCGTCATAGTTGTTGGTCACCGTGATGTTCGCCGCATCGGTCGTCGCCAGCAGACGCCCCAGAGCATCGTAGCTGTTTAAAGCGCTCCGACGAGACCGGTTAACGGAGCCGCCACTTTGGGCTCCCGCGTAGCCCTGCCAAGTCTCAGTAATATTCCCCGCCTGATCGTAAACACTTTCCGTAACCAGATAGTTCGTCGTGAGCCCGTTATCCCAATACTCAACCGACGGAGTGAATGCATATACCGGCCGATTTGCAGCGTCGTACTCCGTAACGCTGGTGTTATTGCGCGGGTCTGTCACACGGGTAATATTGCCAACGTCATCATAACCAGTAATAATCGTGGGTTGAGCCGCCCCTGCGGACGCACCGCCTTCGTCAATATAGGCGACAGAGGGTTGATGCTCTTCTGTTTGGCGATTTCTAGCATCGTAGGTATAGGTCCACTCGTTGCCGCGCGGATTCCTCATTCTGGAAACGTTGCCCGCCGCATCGTAAAACGTCTTTACAGACGGCCCGGTGCCCGCCCCACCGGCCTCCTGCCAACTACCGCCCTCGTCAATGTACCCCACCGGCGGTTGCCGGACAACAATGGGCCGGCCTGCACGATCGTACTCGGTGACCGTTTCCCGCCCCATCTCATCGACAACCTTCCAAGCCAGCCTCGTACTCGTATACGAAGTCTCGATGAAAGTTGCATCCGCGAATGTCACCCGGGTCGGACGATTGAGCGCGTCGAAGTCAGTAAGCGTCGTGTGCCCCAATGGATCGGTCACCGACTTCGGATTACCGTTTTTATCGTAAAGTGTTTTGGTTTCTGCGAATTGCCCCTGAGCATACTCGACCCGCGATAGGATCAGCTGGTAACGCTCGTCGTACGTAACCACTGTTCGGTACCCACGTGGACCAACACTGAGCGTCGGCTTGAAGCCCGACACGTTAAAAACCGAACCGCCCGAATTTTTTCCATAAACGAAAGTCGTAACAATATCCTCGGTCAGACCGGGATTTTCTGCGGCCCGCTGGCTCTGACTTTTGACGCGTTGGATTCCGTCGTAAGTGTAGCGCGTAGTGGGGCCATCTACAACCGATGTGCGAAGAAGCGAATTAACGAGATTATAGGCATTCAAGGTAATAAGGTCCGTCTCAGCCCCCACTCCCGTTAAAGTCCTGGAACTGCTATCAAAACTAAGGTTCCCATCCATATCCCGGACCACTTTGATCCGGCGGTTTAGCACATCGTACTGGTAACCGGTCAGGTGCCTATTTGCATCCTGCTCCAGCACCTTGTTTCCCCGCTTGTCATAAGTATACTCAATATAGCTATCATCATGGAATGTTGTCCGTGTCAAACGGTTGCGTGCGTCATAGGCAAATCCAGTCGAATGCTCCTTTGGGTCTGTAGCCAGGCGCAGATTTCCATTATAATCGTAATGGTAGGTTGTCGTTAGGGGAGCAACTGCTCCACCATCGGCATCCGCAGTCGGATATATTGTTTCCGAAGCAACACGACCCTGAGCATCAGGCGCGTAGCCGGTGACGAGGTTCCCGCTCCACGCCGGATCCCCGGGCTGTTGCCCGATATGGGTTTGACTTGTCTTGAAGCCGGGCCAGCCAGCATTGCCGTAGGCATATTCCATCTGGTCGACCGGCATTCCCCCACCGGCAGCATATACCCGGACAGCGATAGGACGCCCCATATCTTCCATCTCTGGCATCCCAGGAACGTTCTCCCAGTCCTTATCCAGGATGGTCTCAGTCACATTTCCCGCCGGATCCGTATAGCTAACCATCTTGCGATAGGTCGGATCGTAAGCAAAATATTTGTGGAGCGTGCCCACACCCGTTACCGACTGCTTCTCACTGGTCGGATCATCATAGTAGCTGTAAGTATTTGGCCAGACAGCCTGAAGTGCCGTTGGCACGTCGATACCGTTACCTGCACCCGTATAATAGTAGTTCCGCACATTTCCGCTCAGATCGGTTGCCGAAGCTAGAGCGAGGCCTGCGCTGGGGCTAAACGTATACACCTCCTGGCCCAAATCTCCATGCTGGACGCGCATCGTCGTATAATAGAGAATGCGAGGGTCCTTGTAGCGGGTGATAGAATCTCCCTGCTGGTAGAGTTGGTGGAACTGCTTGAGCACCTCAATTTGAATATTTTCAAACTTATAAGTCGTGGTAAAACCTTCAGCATCCGTCACTGAATTGGTCTTGTTATCCGTTATGAGGTCCTCTCCGTCCTCATCCTCGGCAATGGTAGTGATACGCATGCGCCTGCCGGCTTCGTTGTTCCCCAGTTCGAAAGTGCTCTCACCGATCGGCAGTTCTACCTTTTTCACATAACGCGGGTTTCCCGTCTGGATATAATACCCGCTGGCAACAGAGTTTGTCACAAAAGTCTCCTTGGAGTGATCAAAGCCGTAGGTAAATGTATAAGTCTGGTCGTTGGCGTCGGTAATAGATTCCAGGTTGATGTGTTCGTAATCGATATGCTGCGTAATTGAGTCGCAAGGCGCCAAGCTCTCCGGATCCTCGTAAGGAGCGACATCCTCCAAGTCCTCTGGGTTTCGCGGAGTATAATCCCCTTCCGTCACATGCTCGTAGGTATACGTGGAAGTACTTTCATCAGCAAAGGATACCTCACTCAGTACAGCCATATCTTGCGTCACATTAGCCGCTACCCGAGGATCGAAAACGTCATAACTAACCGTCCCGTAAGCGTAATCGATCTCGTTGCCGTTGGGGTCCCAGACTCGGGTAACACGATTTCCCTCCTGACGCAGCCAGATTTGAAGGCCGGGGATAGGCGTGCCAACCGTTTCTTCGGTTCCAAGTCGGCAGGCCTGAATCTTGACTGGTATCAGCCCCTCTGTGTCACCGTCCGAATAGGTATAGGCAAGTTGATATCCCATGCGGTCTGTAACCGTCTCCAATCGCGCATAGCTGCATATGTCCTGGCTTTTACTGCCTTCCACACGATCTCGCATGACCTCCTGTGTCGCGCTCAGCTTATTGAAGCGCAGGACGCTCCCGTGCTTGTGACGGAACAGGAAGTAATCGTCCCCTTCTTCAAGTTCGGTCATGAATGACTTAGCCTCGTGGCTGGAGGTCGGCATGGGAAGCCAACCGTCACCAAACTTGACAAAGGAAAAGGCCTGCCCGTTCTCATCAATGACGGTAGCCCTCACGGGCTCTTCATATTGATCGATATCCGGCCCCTGGGGAGTCACCACCTTCACATACGAGCATACATTGCTCGTCCAGCAGGCGCCAAAGGGTTTGGCCGGGTCCTCGGTCGGGCGCAGCCCACTGTTTTCGCAAAAAATTTCACTCGTGAGGTTGCGCCGCAACGAAAGCGTCAAGTCGCTGCCCTGAATCGGCACATAAATATCCGTAACGCCATGAACCAAGCCCAGATTGAAGGCATCAATGTAGGTTTCCTCCTTCGCTTCGTCATTCTGGTTGGCATCCTGAGGCCGCTCATCCGCTATCGGTCGCCCATTCAAGGCTATCTTCCGGTAACGCGGCCCCGTTGCATCGCTGATCGGGATGTTATAGTAGTTAGGCGATGGAGGAGGTGAGCTCTCGCGCTCTATGAAAACAATCTCCTTTTCTATTGTCTGTGCCAAAAGGTAACCGTTATCCGTGGGAAGATAGTACTTAAATGTAACAACGGTTGATGCATCCGATGGAATCGACGATGGAGTAAGTTTCCATGTAAATGAAAAAGAAGAGACCTGACTTCCATTCAATGTGTATGGCGAGTTCAAATACCTAACAGTTTCAGCATTAGGGTCATATCCATAAACGTCTAAATTTGAATCACTCCACTCAACAACCAATTTTGAGCTCCTCGTGACATTTTCAAAATACGCAAGCCCGCCCATAGGCTCACGATAGTCTAGGTTAAAATAATCATACGAATAGGGCTTTCCATATACATCAATTCGAACACTTATATCCTTTTCATCGAAGTTAAACAGCGCTTTTTCTAAAACGCCCAATTCACCTCTAAAATCGGACACTCTTACATCAAAGTTCAGAGCTTCAACCTGTAACTCACGAAAATCCCGTATCCACGTCGAGCTTCCAACCCACTCCGACCAACTATCATCAATGTCTTCCCAAGACCTATACTCACCCATATCTGGCAATGTATTGTAGCCATTAAAACTCACATCAGCAATATCCCCCAGCACCTCATAGCCGTGCCTATCCCTCCACACATGACCATAACCATCAACCATATCCATCAAATAACTTTTATGCTCTAAATATTTAATCATAACCCTATCCAAACCAATATGCTCAGTATACCTCGGAGTCCAGATGCTACATACCTTTTCAATAGTTTCCATATCACCACCTCCAGACGGCTGATCATATCCACGAGAACTACCCCTCACGGGAAAATTCATACTACTAACACGCTCGCTGACACTTATGTCTGAGTCAACAAAATAACCATCATTGTCCTTATCAATATTGCTAAACACTTTAAGCACGTCATAAACCTGAAAATGCATAACTCCACCAATAGGCGACCTCCACACAACATCCCCATATTCGTCAAACCCTACAACACGATAATGACGACGCACATTAACCCCATAATAAACATCAACTGATGAACCATAAGGCCTAGAATCCACCGTAGATGCAAAACCATACAACAATACCTCCTTCCAATAGTGATCATCTTCAGCCTCATTTATATCTGAATCACCATCACCGAAATATCCATCACCATCTGTATATTGAAGCATATACTCAACAGCCAAGTCAGAGCCTCCAAATTGGTAATCGATAACAACCTCCCCATTCTCTTCATTAAATTCTATTGACGTGAATCCCATACCCGTCAATTCCCTTGGCGCTCCTGCACACCCAGGCACAGCAGGATTGTCAGTTAGCGGAATTTCACCGTCCCCCAGGTTTCCGGGATCGTCCACCGCTCCCCCCATATTCCATGTTGGGGTCGCATGCAACGACCATGGCAATGCCAGTAACACCAAGCAGGTCAAAATCCGATAAAAGAGATAAAAACAAGCAGACATAGCGTAGAAAAAGCGTTCAAGAATAATGTTCATCAGGGCTGGATGTAAAAGGTGGCTTCCCCGTTAGCGTCTGTCGTGGCAGAAAAAGGAGCTTCACCATCACTCATTCCACTGTCAGAACCGATGAGCGCACCGACACTCTGTGGGCTCAAGTAGACAGGCGCATTCGCTAATACATTACCGCTAGCATCGGCCATGCGGATAACGATTGGTTCACCCAAAGGCACACCACTTTCCGCCTCCCCCTGCCCATCGCCGCTGACAACCGTCAGCGTCGGAATAATCGCCATGGTCGGATGGCCCACATTAAAGTAATCTGTTGGATCCGAATCAGCCGTCAATTCCTCCGCATCAGTGTAGCCGTCCAGATCCGTATCAGCACTTCCCCCGTTACTAACACCTGTTCCAAGCAAATAATCATTCTCCCAGCCATCGGGAAGGCCGTCTCCATCGCCATCTTCCGAGAAGTTTACAGTGATAGTCGAACTGATTGTCTCAAAGCCATCATCATCCGAGACAACCGCGTACAACACCTGATCTCCACTGGGGCCATTATTCCAATCACTCGAATATACAGTCACACTCGCTTCACCTTGGAAGATGTATGCATGAACATTTTCCAGGTTTCCGCCCATCTCATAAAAGGTCACTTGGTCAAAACCGGAACTATCTGGATCTGAAACAGTGGCGTTCAGGTAAATACGCGTATCAGAATCAAAGTACCGCTGAAGAACAGCCTCTCCGCTTGAGGACGTGGCAATACCCTCGAACTCAATGAGCGGCGGCGCCCCGGGTTCAATCGATATTGTATCTATCGCCAAGGGTATACCGGAGCGGTGCGTAATACCAAAGGCGTTGTAATTTTCCATCGATCCCGTAACGGACAGACCCATCGCCACTGTTTGATCATCGATATCCAATCGCCAAGTATTTGCAGCTATGTCGTAGACAAACCGGAATAGATACCACGACTGGACATCAAACGTCGTGCCCTCGATTTTCCACCAGTGATCAGCATTGCTTAGGTAAAGAGCACCGCTTTGATCGAAGTAAAAATCAGCAGGAAAAGTTTTGTCGGGTGTCGGAACCGTCGCAAGTAGAATAGGCTTCAGGGCATAGGAAACTGTAATAAAGCCAACAGCCTCTTCCACAGCGAATGACAGCTTGGCTGGCGCAGTCCCGGCAGCCAATTCCAACGACGAACCATCGCCATCGTAGTCACTCGTGTCGACAATCGTAGCACTTGCGCCCGCCCCAGTGAGCTTCCAATGACCGTCATTCTCAACTAGATCGCTACCTGCCTCAAAACCCTCAAACGATTGATAGACCGGTAAGGTCGGTACAGTACTACCGAGATCAGGATTTTCCTCATGAGAGATGATGATATCATCGACCAAAATGTGATCCCCTGATTGCAGGGGTGCAAAATAGAAGCTCCAATACCCAAGGTAGGGCACTCCTCGTTTTCTTAAGGGAACGTTTTCAAACAACGTTTCATCCTGAACGCTCAAACTCCAGGTTCCCCTAAATGTATTAATGTATACCTTAAAGGTCTGCCAAGCGGCCTCGAAATCGATTTCTGTGTCAGTGGTCAGCCATGCGTCATTGTAATCGTCATAGGCCACGAGCTGACCCGACCCGTTTAGGGCTAGAACCACATTCGCTTGTCCAGCATCCAGTGTGGACACGTCGATCGATGACAAATCGGCTGCTCTCAGCATGGCTTTAAAGGTCATGTAGATATCATTGCTTAGTGTCGAAGGGACCAAGGGGTGGACGGCGCTAGTCAAAGAACTCCCACCGCCGATACTCAGGTAGTGGTTTGAGCTATCATTCGCGTCTTCGACAACTACGGCACCACTCGCGTGCCAGCCTTCGATGCCGTCAATCGCGCCGAGTGGTGTCTGATCGAAGCCGAACTTGACGGGCAGTCTCGCGAAATCGCCGGTACTGCTTCCGCTCAAAGGATTCGACCCCTGTGCGAGTTCATCCCCATCGCTGATATAGTCACCATCTGTGTCCCAGTTCTGCGGATCGGTCTCGGCTACATCCAATCGGCCATCTCTATCGACATCTTCCGATGCCCAAAAAACACCATCACCATTGAGGTCTTCATCTACATCCAAATGCCCGTCACCGTCAAAATCCTCCCCCGGATCTAAGACACCATTGCCATTGGCATCTTCAGCGACATCCATTCGGCCGTCGCCATCCAAGTCTTCGTTCAGGTCGAGAATCCCATTGCCGTTTATGTCCTCTTCGACATCCACAATCCCGTCCCCGTCCACGTCCTCTTCTTCATTCGACAATCCGTCGGCATCGTCATCTAGACCCAATGGCCGGGTTTGAGTTATCGAGACATCATCCAATAGCACGGAGCCGGAGTCGACGGCATCGAATGCCCAGACATAGAACGTTGGTGCAAAACTCGAGAGAGCCCGGCGGTGCGTTACGCGCTTGTCATTTTGATACAGAGACCAGACCTTTCCTGCGATATCCTGAAGGATAGCAATACGAACCCATTCACCCACTCCAACGGGGTCAGCATCTGCCATTTTCCAGCCGTCTTTACCGCGGTAATAGTAAAGACGCCCAACATCTCCATCCGCCACATAAGAGACTGCGATGCTATTCACAGCAGTTGGCGCATCCGGAATTGATGGTAAGAAGACAGGTTTTAAATAATAGTCTACCCATACGGACTCAACCTCGGGTAAGTCAAAATAGTGAGTGATCATTCCTGGACCGGGCGTAGTGCTTAGCTCCAATACCTGTCCACTCCCCCCATCATGCTCAATGGCGTTGATAATCGTCCCCTGTGCATCGCCTTCAAGATTCCAGTGATCGCTGACGGTTCCCACGTTCCCAATATCAATAGGATCCCCAAGGGCAAAGTCCTCAAAATCCTCCTCAAACGGCAGCACCTCAGTAAAGGATGCACCAGTCGGAATCGTTAAACTATCAGGCAGCCCATCTCCATTCTCATCGGCATCGATCGGGTCGGAACCTGCCGCATACTCTTCCAGATTTGTGTAGCCATCGGCGTCGAAATCGTCGTTCGCCCGCTGGTATAAATCATCAAAATTAACATACTCCCAAACATCAGGCATTCCATCTCCATCACGATCCACTCCCAACTCATCGTAAGCCACCGACAAATAATCGACCGTACAATGAGTCAGCAGGATTCTTTCCAATGAGCGTTTAGCGGGGTTGATAAATGGGACCTGACTCAAACGCTCGACACCATCAACGCTCAGGCTCCAAGTACGCGCCTGGAAATCGATCTTTATGCTCCAGACATGCCATCCATCTGCGAGAGGATCAGAAGAGTCGACCGTCCACTCACCATCAACCCAGGCGTTTATATATCCACTTTCATTTGGGCTGAAGGCATAGATGTCTCCTTCATCGGGCACGATGCCCGTTAGATCCCGCCTATTCAATTTAGCATGTAAGTTTACATAGAGTGTATCTACACCATAGGTGGCAGTATTCAGCAGCGCGATGCCTTCGCCCGTAATCAGCGAATTAAGTCCATATGAGCTGTCACTGCCCGAGCCTCCGAAAGCGACCACCTCGACCTCCTCGTCAGCACTCCACTTAAACTGACCGTCAAGCGAACCAAGCGCATAGTTTTGAAATACAATCTTTAGCGGGAAAGGCACATAGTCACCCAAGTTATCTCCGTCGCTGGTATCAGGATCCAGATAATCCCCCAGCATATCGAAGTCGCTATCGTAGGCGCTATCGTAAGCCGCAAATTCTTCAGCCACATCGAGATGACCATCACCATCCGTATCTTCGGCGACATCCAAATTACCGTCGCCATCCAGATCTTCCCCATCATCCAAAATACCGTTGCCATTGGCATCTTCCGCCACATCGAGATGACCATCACCATCCAGATCCTCGGCATCATCCAGCACTCCATCTCCGTCAATATCTTCTCCTCCGTAATCGGATATTAAGATTAATCCGTCCCCATCCTGATCAACGACTTCGAAATAATCATCGTCGTCTCTGACACGTACCTCATCCAATAAATAGCTGTCTCCGGACTCAGAGATAAAGGCCAATGTCGCCAACTTATCCACTTGCTCCCGATAGTACCCGAAGTCTCCCATCACATAAAAGCCGTCTACATAGAGAACCCAATGATTATTAAAATCGACATGCAGGATAAACTCGTGCCACTGGTTGGCCCCATTCAGCGTGCCTGCCTGGATCCATCGGCCTTCTTCGCCGCCAGTCGGATATGAATCATAACCATTATAAACTTCAATGGTTCCGGCATCTGAAAACCGCACCTTAACCGAATCATTAATGCGTATCTCAGGTAAATTTCCCGCGCTATCGGCCTTCAACGAAAAATTGACATAAACCTCCCTCGCACCACCGGCAAACTCCTGATAAAGCCGAGGCTCATCCTGACTTCCCCCTCCATTGGCGTTAACAATCAGCCAATTTTCATCGTCTTCATTTCCCATCGAAAATAACAGAGATTCCGTCCACAACCAGCCATTTGAGTTATCGAAACTGGCGTAGTCGAAACCGTCATATAAATCCTTATATCCATTTTCATATCCGATATAGGGCCCCTCGTAGTCAGGGTTTGTGCCGGCCAAAAACTCTTCCTTATTCGTTAAACCATCTTGATCGAAATCACCACCGGCTGTCACGTCTGCCACATCAATTACTCCATCGCCATTCTGATCAGTAATCCCGGCGGATATGATCAACTGCTCCCATTCATCATCCATTCCATCACCATCTCGGTCTGAGGACGATGGCCAGTCAGCAAGCGAAAATGAAAACACATACTTGAGCTGGCCGAGGTTGGCGGGGGCGTAGTTTTCAGAGAGCGGCATTGTGGGGTTCCAAGGGTACTCTTGCTCTTGGATAACCGTGCCGTCCGCCAGCACGATCGTAAAACCCTCCGCCGAATGCATGACATCGTAGAAGGGCTTGGCAAGCGCCTTGAGCTGGCCAAGATTAAGCGGCGCGTAGTTAATTCCGGGATCCTGTGAAAAATTAGCCACCATGGAGGCCACTTCACTTCCCGTGCTTCCCTCCCCCTTAGATTCCATTTCCAGATAAGCCGCATTAGCCATGTTCTTCGCCTGCCCAAGGTTGGCGGGGGCATAGTTAGAGCGTTTCAAATAAAACTGTATCCGCAATGGGTAAACCAGCCCCGGACATCGTTGTGAATGAAGGAGTGGGCCTTGGGTACCGTGCGCCAAGCCGAATTATCCCGCGATAGCCCGAGTACCAATGACTTACGAGTACCGCGCCCGAATCGACCCGATTGGGAACTCCACGCGCCAGACGCGGCATATTGCGATAGGTTTGGGTAACGCTCGCCGACCGATCGGACGGAGCTGCACCAGCGCAGGACGATTGAAACCCGACTTCAATCCCGTTGAACTGCGCCTGCACGCCACGAAAAAAACGGCAGGGTTTCCCCCGCCGTTTGAAATTCTCGCTGGCGATCCGGTTCATACGAGCGCCGGGTCTTCCTCGAAAAGCTCCCGCAGGCCGCCTTCGCAAATGAGCCGGTCCAGCATCTTGCGTACGCCGTATTCCCCGGACGCCTGCTGAATGCGCTCGGCCACGGTCCCGGCGAAATTGCAGGTCATGTCCGCGAAGTGCCGCCCGTAGCGGCTGCGCAGGAAGTTCCGGGTCAGGATCGTGTTGCCCCGCGCGGGTACCTCGCAAATGGCGTCAAAGGCGATTTCCCAGGCCCGCTGGAGTTCCTCGGGCGAGAGGTGATCGCTCATCCGCAGGGTGCCGTAAAATCCCCAGCAATCTTCGACCGGGGCCTGTTTGAGGGCGTCAATACTTACAGTAGTCATCTTTATTCTATCCTTTTTAGGTGTTGTGTTTTAAGCGCCTCGGGGAGCGTCCCTTTAGCGTCCACACCACCGCTCTACGGGGGGGAGGAGTCAACTCGATCTGGACCGGATTCGTGATGTTTTTTTCGGCTAAAACGGCACGTCCTCGTTCTCGTCGGGGGCGGCGTAATCGGGCTCCTCGGGCCGGTCGATGACCCCGGCCTCCTGCAGGTCGGCCAGAATGCGTTGGTGATTGTGGGGCCAGTAGCGCACGCCGTGGCGGTTGCCCTGTTCCCCAAGGAGCCGCCTCACCACCTGATCATACCGATAGCAACTGGCGAGCATCACCTTATGCCACTGCTCGGCGTTGCCGGTCGCGGGGTTCGCTCCCCCCAGGTAACAGCCGCCATTTATCTGGTAGAACATTCCCTCCACGTATTTAGGAATACCCTCCTTTTCGATTTCCTCCGGGTCGATCTCATGGATGAGTAGAAAAATCTGCTCGCAAGGCCACCGTCCCATAATAGCCACCTGGCTGGCCTGAGTCTGCCGGAGCATGGCCATGACCTTGTTTTCTGGTAAGGTGGTGTAACACCAGAATGCAGCGAGCACGCGTGTCAGCTCGGCATTGGTCAGCTCGACCGATGACTTAGGGTCGCCGTCCTTGTTGAGGATGCCCATGCGGCGGTGAATGCCCATCCGGGCCGCGTCGGCCTCTTTCGGGGAAACGCCCAGGCGACGAAGCATCTGGCGAACCTTCCCCCATTCGGCCCGGTACATGGCGAGTTGTTTTTCGTTCAGTGACATGATGGCTATTCATTGATGGGTTCAAAGAGCCGGGCGAACCGGCTCGGGGTATAGTGGCCGATGACCTTCCCGCTCGCCGGGTCGGTGACTTCCCAGTCGCCGGGGGCGGCCAGAGTCAGCTCGCAGATGTGAGCGAGTCCATAGCGTTGGACGACGGGGCGGGTGTGCTGGCGAGCCAGCACACGCCCGCCGAGGGTAGCCCCGCGACGGCGGTACGCAGTGCCCTCGGCAGGCGGTGTGGATTGGGAACCGTTCATGCTCAGACGGCCGGGAGCTTGTTGTCGGTCGTGACGAGGAGGATCGGCTCCTTCGTTTTGATCCAGACGTTGTTCTCCTTCGTGACCTTCCCGGTGACGACTTCGCAGGTTTCCCCGATGGACTGCACCGGGATGCGGCGGCCCTTCGGGGAGGCGTTGTAGGCGTAGGCTGATTTGATCAGCCGTTCGTTGGCGACGTGGGGGCTGTCCTCTTCGGGGATTTGCAGCACCCAGCCGACCATGTTCAGCCCGGCCAGCTTGCCCTCGGGATCGGAGACCATCATAACGAACTGTTTCTTGACGGGCGGCGGCTTCTCCTGGTCATCGACCATCGCGGCCATTTCGACGTTGATGTCTTCCACGATCTGGGAGACTTGGCGCACATCCAGCTCGTTGCGCTGGAGGACGAGTTTGACGAGTTCGAGATCTACTTTTGGCATGATAGTTTTAATGCGGTTGTGGGGAGTGCTCACGCCTCCCCTTTGTTCTGGACGAAGAACCGCTCGCCGCCCTCGTACTTGAGGCCAAGCTCGCGGAGCGTTTCGGCGCTCTGGCGCTCGAGGACTTCCTTGTCGGGCTCTTCGCGCACGCGCAGGAAGGAACGCCAGCATCGTTCTTTGATCTTGGCGGTGACCTTTTCCCAGGTGACCTTCGAGCGGGTCTTGAGAGCGGGCGGGACCGCCCGCCAGCCGTATACGGCGAGGGCCGTGGCCGACGTGCGTTCCTTCCCTCCGGCGAAGAGCCGCTCGCGGTGCTTGTCCGCATAGGTCGCGCACCGACTGACTCCGGCCTTGATTTCCGCCTCGACCGACTTGATTTGCGCGTCGAAGCGTTCGTTGAGCGCATCCTGGGCGGCGGCTTTTTCCGCCTCCAGTTGCGACTTGCCCGTCGCCAGCGCGGCCACCGTGTCCAGCTCCTGTTCAAATTCCAGGTCGTTGGCGATGGCCGCGCGGCGGCGGGGTTTGGGTGTGGTGGTTGTTTTCATATTAATAGAGATAGAAGAACCCCTGTCGCCCCTTGCAGGGCACGAAGGGAACGGGGCGGACGTTCTCCAGGACAAAGCCGTAGGGGCCTGCAAACCACGCCGAGGAGTAACTCTCGACACAGGCGACGAGGTCGGCCACGCCGACCACGCCGCCCCGGTCCATGTCCTGCAGGGCGGGGATGCGTTTCTGCCGGTATTTGTCTGAGTTGGATGCCCAGCGCCCGAAGCAAATGCCGTATTCATACTCGGCGCGGGTACAGCCCTTCGCCGCATGGATAAAGAACCGTCCCCGGAATTTCGTCGGCCAACTGCGGTTCTCGATGTTCTTTCCCAGGTGGAGGATAGCCCATGCCCACGGCTGACGGATTGACAGCGCGAGACAAGGGCCATACTCGGCCACCAGGCGTTCAAGTGCGGGATCACTCATGACTCAGTCTTCAATGTCGGGTTTATCCGGCAGCGGCACCCAGTGGGTGATGCTGATCGGCTCGGCGTCGGCGTTCAGCCACAGGTTGGATTCGCGGTCGGGGAACGTCACCTTCGCCCCCCAGGCGATGGCGAAGTTGCCCTCGCTGGTGATTCCCAGGACGGGGCAGATCGGGCCGGTCGGCATTTTGTCACGAGCCTTGTTCCAGACATCTGGCCAGCCCTCCTCGATCCGCCGCAGGCCCGCCCGGATCGCATCATAGTCGGCGGCGGTTTCGGGGTCGCTCGGACGTTCGACACCGTCGAGCAGGGACTGGGAAGCCCCATGGACGGCGTCGATGAATTTGCGTCTCAGCGGATCGGGGAAGGCGTGTTTGCCCGCCAATTCCCGCTCAAGGCCCCGCGCGAAATCGGCGTCCACGATCTCGGTGTAACCTTCGCTCACCCTGGGGTCGGCGTAAGCCGACTCCCGGGGCTGAAAGACTTCGCCCACACGAGCGTCTGTCCTCGGCGTATCAGAAGTGCTCATCGCTACTTGCCCTCGCAGGTTGTGCAGAGCTTCTCCATCTCGGTTGCGATGAAGTTGCTGCGGTTGCGGTTTTCCTCCTCGGCCAGTCGGTCGATCTTGGCCACCAGGGCGGCGGGCAGGCTGATGGAGATTTGCGTTTTGCCGGGTGCCCGGCCGTGGTTGCTGGTTTGCTGTGACATGATGTTATCCTTGGTTGGTTGTTTCAGTTTGGGGTTGAGAGTTGGAAAGCTCGTGCAGCGCCTTTTCACAGGCTGTGCGGATCGCCGCCACGCGGGTGGCGAAGTCGGGGTCTTTCTCGGCGTAGCCGGGGATGACTTTGCCCGCGTACATGGAGGTCGTACGGTCTCGCTCCCACCATTCAGAGATCACGCGGTGCGGGGCGCGGGTCAGCTCGCGACACAGGTACATGGCGAGCATGCGGGGGATCGCGATGTCTGCCACCCGCATGGGCGACATGATGACCTCGACGCTCATCCCGGTCTCGCGGCAAACCACCTCGCGGATCGTGGCCATCTTTCGCTCGATGGCGGTCTGGTCGAGGGTCCAGGAGAAACGGAGCCGGTCACGGTCCAGGTAACGGGATAACGCGCTCACGACTCGCTCCTTTCGGTCTCGGCGGCGAGGGCGGCCGGGGCGCGGCCCGCGCCGTTGAGGGCGGCGATCCCGCCCGGCTCGACGCCGCCCCGGCCGCACAGGTCCGAGGCCAGCACCTGCCGCATGGCCCGCCCGGCCTGCCGGGCGTCGGCGGTCTGGATCACGATACGCTCCCCCGGGCGCCGGTCCCAGGCGGTCCACTGTCCCTCGGCGTCGGGGCCGGTCATATGCGCGGGGCTCATTGGCCACCTCCGCTCAGGAGCGAGACAATGGTGATCACGGTCCCCGCCACGACGATGATGACCGCCAGCGGGATCTCGACATAGTGGCCGCTCACGGGCGGCGGCTCGGCCTGCGCCTCGCGCATCATCCCGGCCCGCGTGCCGTCGTAGCCGCGATACCAGTGCTGGCGGGCCGTGGCGTCTGCGTAGTGGTTGGCCTCGCGCCGGAGGCCGTTTCTGGCTGCCCAGCAGCCATCTTCAAAGGCTTTGCTCATGGCAATCAGTTGTTAGAGGGTTTGCCCGCCTGCCGGGTGGATTCCGCCCGGCAATGAAGGATTTTTCCGAGAAGTTCCTGCGGGGAGTCTGCCCGCACCGCGAAAATCGGCTTGGCAGGCTGACCATCGACAAACAGACAAAGCGACAATATCCAGCCATCCGGGTCGTTGAGGAATCCGACCGAAGGAACGCCGCCCGCCAGATCGGGAGCTTCTTTGGCTTCGGCCAGGAGCGTCTTCATCAGGTCGTAAAGTCCGAGGACAGCCATGCCTTCTTCCTTCTGCATTTCGATTTTGTGAGCGAAGATGTTGGTGTGCGGTTTCATAGTGCTCAGATAGAGGTCAGGATGTCATAGGTGAGCGGCACGCCTTCGGCGCGCGCGAGGCGGACGGCCTTTTGCAGCCGGTTGTAGAGGATGCGAATGCGGCCTCGTCGGCGGGTCATTTTCTCCAGCTCTGCCGCATAGCGCTCGGCATCGACCAGCCCGAAGGCGTTCGCGGCCTGCAGGCAGTCAGCGCGGCAGGGCCATTCGTCCAGGATGAGAAACTCCTCTGCGCCGCCGCATCGGCCTTCGAGCTGCTCGAAGTATCCGGCATCCGTGCCGGTCTGGAATTTTTTGAGGAAATCGACCGTACAGGTCATGATGACCGTGCAGCCCGTGGCGTCCTGGAGTTTGGTCAGGTAGTCGAAGATCGGCTGCTGCCAGCCTTTGTCCTCGCGGTGCAGCCGCTGGATGTTTTCAACGATGATCGTCCGGTTGGCCCTCACGGCCCCGGCGATGCGTTGCTCTTTTTTCGAACGGGATTCTCCCACCGGCCCCCCAAAGCAGGCGGCCAGGTCGGTGATGAACTCGCTCATGACCGGGCGTGCCGGGGCGTCCACATACGCGACATACTGCGGGTACAGGTCGCGATAGTGCTTCGAGCAGGCCGTCTTTTGCGAGCCGGTCGCCCCGACCACCAGGCCGAAGCGGCAGACCGCGTCTCGCACGCGCCGCACGTCGATGTAATCGCGTATCTGGTGCCAGACCGTGCTCTCGGAAAAGGGCACCCGTCCCGCCCGCGCGGAGGTCTCGGCGTCGCCCTGGAGGGCTTCGACCGTGGCCAGAAAGTTCTGGCGCATGTCCTCGCGGCCCGCCGCGAAGGGGTACGTGAAATTGAGGATTTTGGTAAAATAGGTGTGGCTGCAACTGCGGGAGAGTCCGAGCGCCTTGCACTTGGCCTCCAGCACTTTCAGGTCGCGGCCGCACTCTTCGCGGACGTAGCCCGCGAGCCAGTAAACGCCGTCGCGCACCTCCTCGGGGTAAATCTCCAGGCGCGGCAGGATGTGGTCATCGCGCAGGATGACCTGTTTTTTCCCGTTTTCCGAACGGTAATTTTGCTTGCCCCCGTCATCGGCGGCTGCTGCGGATGTCTGTGACATACGATAGTTCCTTATTTTATGTTGTTAAAGGGGTCCGGCGCGCTGCTACGCACCGGGCCTCGTTGTTTGTGAAAGGGTCAGTCGATCAGGTCGCGGGCGATGGCCGCGTGCGCGGCGGTCTGGCGGGCGCGCTCGGCGTTCAGCGCCGGGTCCGGTTTGCGGGTGAAGGGGCTGCTTGCTCGCGGGTTTTTCGGGGCCGGTCGCGCCTTCGCCTCGCGCATGGCCCGGGCCAGGGAAACGCCGGGCACGGTCGCGGCCTCCAGGACATCCTCATTGTGCTCGCGCATGGCGGCATGGGCCTCCTCGGTTGGGGTGAGGTAGGCGCGCACGTGGTCCAGCTCGGCTTCGCGCTCGCGGTGGACGGCGCCGCCGTCCCGCAGGATGGCCTTCTGGTCTGTCATGTCCGTGGGCAGTTCGCGCTCCAGGGCGCACAGGTAGCTGCCGTCCGTCGCGTCCGTCAGGTGCGCGGTCGCCAGGTCGGCGTCCAGATAGAGGAGGACGCCTTTTTCCCGCCGCTCGTACTCCTCCAGCCCCTCGTCTTCGGGGAGCCGGTAGCGCAGCGGCTCCGTGCTCAGTTCCTTCGCCTGGATGCTGATCCTGGCGCCGTTCACCGTGGCCAGGCGTTTTTCCAGGTACAGGGGCAGGAGCGCCTCTTCGGGCAGACGCTCAAAACCGTCCATGTGCGGGATCAGCAGGCGCTGCAGGCGCTCGGCGGGAGCCTCCATGCGCGCGTGCAGGTCGATCCCGGTGCGGGCTTCCGGCGGCAGCGCGTTCAGTTCGTCCATCGTGCGCCACTGCCCGGCGGCGTCGCGCCATTCAAAGACCTGGTCAAAGCCCTGCAGCTTGTGGTTGATCCGCCAGTTCAGGGCATGGACCATTTCACCGACAGTGCCGTTGACCTCGTCCACCGTCAGGACCGGCAGGCGTAATTGCTGGAAAATCGGCTGCCGGGGGTCGAGCGGGCCGGGCACGAGCTTCTCGGCCCGGGCGATGATCGCCTTCGTGTAGTCGATCCGTGCGGGCAGGTCGCCCCGGGAGAGGTCATAGCGCCGCCCGGTGGTGGCGGGCAGGTGATTGAGCATGGTGTGAACCTTGCGGAAGAGCGACTCGACCCAGCCCTTGACATGGGGCATCCCCCACTCCTCGCGGAAGCCCGACTTGAGGAGCGTGCCCCGCCCCTTGCCGGTGGACTCCAGGTCGAAGCGCCCCGTCAGCTGCGTGAGCAGGGCCACCTCGTCCGCCTGGTCGAGCTTGGCCGTGCCGCCTTCGCACAGCAGCGTCATCGGCCAGGGGGCCAGCCCGGTGCGCCGCAGGGTCTGCAGGACGATGTGGCGCACATCGCGCCCGTTGATGGACATCTTCGTCCCGGCCTTGCGGCCCTGCTCGGTGTCCTCGCCCCGCGTGGCCGCGCCCTTGAGGCCGTAGGCCAGGATGTACCCGGTCGCCACGTCGATCACGAAGAGCGCCTCCACGTACACGACCTGCCACCTGCCATCGACAAACATCAGCGCCTGCAGGTCCAGTCGCACGTCGTCCATCGTCAGCAGTTGGAAGGGCAGCAATTGCGAGCGGTCGCGCCGCAACTGCGCGGAGAAGTGGTTCGCGCTCCGGCTGAGGTGCCCCTGCGCCGCCCGCTTGTGCTCGGCCCGGGGCAGCGCCTTGTTCACCACGGTGAGCAGGTTTTCGTAGGACCACCCGCGCGGGCGCTCCGCCGGGTGCAGGAACTCCCGGCAGGGGCGCGGCTCGTGCCGGGCCGCGTACCACTCGTCCGCCGTGCCGTATCCGGGGATGGATACACCCTTGAGCCAGTCCAGTTCGAGCCGCTGATGCAGGCTGCGAAAGGCGTCCTTCTCCCGCGTGGTCTTCGCGTACTCGTTGACCAGGTACTCCACGAATGCCTCCGGCAGGCCGCTGCCGCCGTTGCTGTAGCGCTTGAGCAGGCAGCGCCAGTCATGCGGCTCGTAGTACGCCCCGCTGGGACGCCCGCTGGCGTCCTCCTTCTGCCCGCCCTTCACGTACAGGCAGTACTTGCGGTAGAGGGTTTTCCACGAGCAGGCGGTCTCGCGGGCCAGCTTTTTGCAGGCGGCGATCTTCCGGTCCGCCCGGTGGATGACGGTGAAGAGCGTGAGCAGGTTGCGCACCTCGATCCTCACCTCCAGCGGCTGGCGCAGGAAGTCCGCCGCCTCCGCCGCCGGGACGGCGAAGCCGAGCAACTGCGCCCCGGCCAGCGGCGCGACGGTCGGCTGGGCCAACGGCGCGCTGCTCGCGGACAGGGAGGTCTCGGCGGCGGGGATGAGGGAGAGGTCGGAGATCATAATACAGTTGATAGTGATTGCAGTTTGGGACGGATGGTTATTTGCTCGACGGTATGGATTCGATGGATCGCTTGGTGCAGATGGTGAATGAACGCTGGGGAAATATCCTCTTGTCCGAGCTTCGTGATGAAGCGCTGGAGGAGCCAACCGGCATCAAATATGAATCGGTTCGGGCCAGTATCGGCCCGCGTATGGCGATTGCCTTGTGTTTGACGCACGAGAAGGACATCGCCAAATGTCAGAGAGCTTTGGGTTTATCAGACGCCCCAAGCGAAGATTGGTCTGAACTCACGCTTCTGGACTTGCTAGAGCACGCCGTCCGCTCCTCAGCGATTATATGCAAGGTCGATAAGGATGCTTCCGGCTCCATCAGGGCCGTGGCCTTCATCGCCGCCGATCCTGACTCGGTGAACAGGATTGAATCCGTCTTTACTTTCTGAGTGTGGGAATGATTTTCCATGATTCTAGTGTTGAGGGTTAAGAATTACCGCTTCGCCTTCGCGACACTGGCGCGGATCGCCATCTCGCGCTCGCGCAGGGCGCGGCACTCGTCGATCAGGGCCGTGCGCATGGCCCGGATTTCCTCCGCCGCTCGCAGCGGGTCGCCGTCCACGGCGGAGAGAAACTCCTGGTCGTCCCGCGTCTCGCGCACGGCGGCCAGCGCGTGGCTGTAGCCGTCCCGCAGCCGCGCCCAGAAGTCCAGTTGCTCATGGCCCGCTCCGCCGCCGCCCCCGCTCGGCCTGCCACGCCCCGCCGTCGGCGCCGGGGCCGCAGGCGTCAGTTCCGCTTCCAGCTCTTTGGCGATGCGGGTCACCGCTGAACGGTCACAGCGGCAAATTTCCGCGATGTGAGAATGCGTAAAGCGCTCGCCGTTAGGGCGTAAGGAAATTTTGGTGAATTTCACCTTGTCTTGTGTCGCCGCGAAGTAGTGGTTACGCAGGGCCTCTTTGACCGCCTTGCGAATGTCCTTGCGGGTGCGCGGCTTGGTGTTCTGGTCGGCGTTCGCCCCATAGGCGTACAGGAGCGCGGCGGCCCGTCCGCCGCCCGGTGTCACCACGGGGACGAGGCAGTCGTCGCCCCGGGCGACGCGGTAGCCCGCGCCCCGGTGAAAGCCATCCGCCACGTAGTAGCGGATGGGATCGTCGTCCTCTTCCATCCAATGTGGATCATCGGGCGCGGCGGTGAAGGCAACTAACGGTGTCAGTTCGGCTTTGGTCTCTTCACGCAGGATGTCGGCGAGGTTCTGAATATGGACCTGGTCGAGTTCACCGACGCGCATCTGCAGTTCCGGGTCGAAGACAAGCTTCCACAGTGGCACATACTGAATGCCCGTGTCGGAAGGACTCGTCGGGGTGACGGTGGATGTTTTACGATTTGCCATGAAGGGATGCGGATTGGGATTTGAGTTTTGCGCCGCAGTGCGGGCAGTAATGGGGACGGCCGGGATGCTCAGGATGACTCGGTGACCACAGGACCCGAGCGCGATCACCGTCGGCAAATTTCTGAATGGCCTCGTGCAGAACCGCATTCAGCTTCTCCCCGGTGCAAGTATCGGGGATGTAGTAAAACCAGGTGCGCTCTCTCGGAGCGGCCCACCAGCCCCATAATTTCCGAAACAGTGTCATACTTGACTGCGCCTAAGTTCTTTAAGGATTTTAGCTTCCTCGGCCCTCCAGCGTTTGATCCGCTCTTTGCGGATAGCTTTTAGCGTCCTGAAAACCGCATTTTTCGAGGCGTCATTAGGGGTGCGGACTAATGGATCTTCTTCGTAGTGATGCTGGATCAATAGCTGTAAGCACAATCGGTCCTGCCAATCGAGCCGCCGCCCGCTGAATAGGCGTTCGAGTGCTTCAAGGGCATTCCGTCCAGACTCACTCTGGGCAAGGAATTTGGCGGCTTGCTGGATGTCTTTGGTTATTGACATATCTTTCTTTCGTTGAGGGTTAGGGAAGGATTTCCCAGCGCTGGGCGCCGTCCTGGTCATTGCCGCCCACGGCGATATAGACGGGGCCGCCGTCGGCGGGTACCGCCAGGCAGCCGGGCACCCAGGCGCAGGGGCGGTGGTCGAGGCTGCGGGTCCAACCCGCGCCCGCCCCGTGATGGACGATCACCCAGCCGGTCGTGTAGTCCGTCGCGTGTGGCGGCGTATATTCGCTCTGGCGATCGCGCCAGCGCTGGGCCGCTTCGCGGGCCAGCGTGAGGGGCGAGACGACGTGCTGTTGTGCCGTGAAGCGAGCCGTTTCACGTAGTTGCCGGAGAGGCGCGTCCGCTTGGAGTGCGGCTGTTCCGCTCTCGGCGATGGCGTTGTCTGTCTGTGCTTCCTTCATCTTTGTGTCCTCTGTGTTCTTTGTGGTTAATAAAACGGGTTACGAATGCCCCTGGCGCAGTTGCTTCGCCGCCTCCGCGTGGACGGCGGCCAGGAGCGGCCGGGGAAGCCGGGCCAGCGCCCGGGCGAACTGGTCCACGACCAGTACGTCGTCCAGCCCGGTGCTGTGGCTGACGAGGAAGGCCCGCGCCACTTCGATCGGGATGCGCGTGTGCAGGTTGGTGGCCGTCCCCCGGCCCGGCACCTGAAACGCCCCCAGCCGCCCCGACTCGATCGCCGAGAGGATGTGCCGCGCCGAGTACCCGCACGCTCCCGCCAGCTCCTTCGCCGTCACGTGCGAACGTGCGGGCAGGAGAAAATCGAGATAGGCTGTGCGGACGGCGGGCATCTTAGCGACTTACAGCGGGTTTCCGCTCATCAATGATAGCCTCAATGAAGCACTCCAGCCGTTTGGATCGACGGCGTCCGTTGAGGACGGAGTTGACGTGTTCGATGGTGCAACCGCGCAGCCGGGCGATTTCCGTCTGTGTGACAACGCCCAACATTCGGCGCTTGAGGTTAATATTTGGACGGGTCATAATTTGAAGAAAATCTGACTCAAATTCTGACCGATGCAAGATAAATCTGACCGAAAAAAAGAGTTTTCTGACCTATCAGACCAGCTATGCGGTCAGAAAAATCTTTCACTCACGGAATTAGCGAAAGAGGCCGACATCTCAAAGGAGATGTTTTTTGGGTATCGTAGTGGCAAATATCCAGTAACTAAAAAGGCGTTAGCGAAATTGAAATCGCTAGAAAGCAGTCTAACGCTATCCCCGTCAGTGCCCTCTGAGCCACGGTTGGAATCACTGCTGTCAGCTCTGCCGAGCGAGCATCGTCACGCTTTTTTCCGAGTGATTTATGATGAGTTAGACGCCTTATCAAAGCGTATTGGTGACGTAAAAGGCTTCGAGAATCGACTGCGGTCTGCTCTAGAGGGCCTCCTTTCAGACGCGTCGAAGCTGGCAAAATTGGCTGAAATGCTCCCGGCCGCCGATAAACTAAAAAAGCGTGAAGAAGAGAGAATACGCCTAGCACGATCAATCCGAGATGGTAGCCTTGAAAAAGGTTATCATACAAAATCTCAAACTCACTCCTTGAAGGTCATTGACGGAGACCCGAACGGACCTCCGGGGGCACACGGCCCTGGAAAAAGAGCCCGCAACGCGGGCTCTGGTGGGGTGGCCTGATCTATTGCCAGTCCGGTGGTGTATATTTTTCAGGGGGAGGGAACCCCTCACGCATCCAGTGTAGGACGTGCCACTCTCGTTCTCCCAATAGCAGCCTGCACAGCAAGCGCAATCGCTCGGTGTCTTCTCCGGCTTGTGCGTAGGCATTCCGCCACGGATCGGGATGCGTGAATTTGATTACTTTAGGATGGGTATCATTTGTATCCATCCGCCGCATAATGCCCTTTACGCGAACAAATAAAATGTGATACATTACGCGGAATGAAGGGCATTTATTCAAAGGGGCAGAGACGCCTATTTGCAGTGCGGCCCCTGGGAGAGTATGCGTTATTAGTTTTGTGCTCCCTGGTCTTTTTACCGGCTCGCTTCGTCCACTGGGCGAGGCACGGATGGAAACGCTACTAGTCAGCCAGTTCGGTCCCGATTATCTTATTCTGGCGTAGGTAGAAGAGCCGCCGCATCCCGTAAAACTCGCCGTTCTCCCGTCGGGCGACATAGGCCACGCTGACACGCCAGCACAGGATATTCTCTCCATTCTTGACGTAGGCGACCTTGTGCGGGCCCCACCAGTCGGTTGTACGCGCATCGTAGGTGTGCTGATCGATCCACTTCCTGACGGCTGGGACTTCTCCCCATTCCGTTTTTGGTGGCAGCCCGTAGGGACCGGCGTCCGCGATGGCTTTGGCACGGGCTTCAGCTTTAGCTTTTCCCTCGGCTATGGTCTTTTTCTCATCGAGCTTCACGCCGACGGCGCAAACGATGAATAAGACCACAAAGAAGAAGAAGACACGGGTTACAACTTTACTGAACCCGTCGGCTGCTTTTTGTACGGTACTCATGAGGTAGGATTTCTCATCATAGTAAAACTATCCTGCCGTCGCACACCAGCCCAAATCTTCCGGCTCGCTTTTTGCGCGTCGTGCGTCTAAGACTCAATGCGCCCCGGGCGGGCAGGCCCATGAGGGCGTGAGCGGTTGGAACGCTTCGCTCCATTGGCCTCCTTCGCCCGGAAATTTGGCGGGCGTTTTTTTATTTGTTATTCTCGGGTCATGTCAGCACCCGACGCCTCGCTCCTCCGCCGCGCCTGCCCCGCCTACCGGGCGGCCGTGCAGTCCCGCCGCCCCGAAACGCCGGTGGGCGCGGGGGTCGCCGGATACCGGGTCTCCGGGTTTCAGCGCCACGCCGGGTGTCCGGCGGTCCCGGTGCGCCTGCTCCTGGTCACCGGGGAGGCGATCGACGTGCGTCTCCCGCTGGCCGTCGCCCGCAGCCTCGCCGCCGACCTGCTCGGCGCGCTCCCGCTTTCCCCGCTTGCTCACGCCAATGAGCTGACCGCGACCACAGCAGACATAAGGGCCGGGAATGGTCCCTGACGCGCCGGGGGTGTGCTGTTTGTCCCCCCGGCCCGGCATCCTTGGTTGGCGCGGCGGCCAGCCCGAACCGTTCCTCCGCCGCACCCTTTGATGTATCCAAAACTCAATACACTCCTATGAAACTGAAAAAACTCATCCTTATCCTCGGGCTTGCCATCGGCGGGCTCTGCCTCACCGGGTGCGACCCGGACGACAACGCCGTCGGGCGTTTTCTCTACACCACCTCGGGCGGCGTTTACCAGGTCTCGGACCAGTACGGCAACTCGCTGCGTTTCACCGATGAGCAGGCGCAGACCCTGATCGGCATGGACGAATCCACGCGGGTCACGGCGCTGGAGGAGGTGTTCCGCACCCAGTTCCCCGCCAGCTACGGCGAAGGCAGCGCCGCGCCGGTCATCACCCCCACGGAGGTGGAAGCGGGCGAGGTCGCTGTCTCGGAAACGGCCCAGACCGCAGTGGCCGCGCTCAACTTCATCCCCGTCTGGGGGCAACTGGCCTCTCTGGTCGCGGCGGGCGCACTCGGCATCAGCACGTTGTGGATGGGGAAACGTTACTCCACCGCGCAGGCCACGGCCAAGTCGCTGGTCATCGGGGTAGACACGTTTCGCAACGTGCTCGACCAGACCGAGCAGGGTGCGGTCATTGACGAGGCGCTGACCAAGGCGCTGCGCAAGGCCAAGGAAGCCGAGGGCGGCGCGGTAGTGGATGCGGTGAGCGGCCTGCTCAAGCGCTACACCACGGCGGATGTCCCCAGCGGTCTTACCGTCACGCCTGCCGCTGCCACCTCGAGCGCGAGCACCGCCAAGTAACCGTTCGCTGCCCTGCCCATGATGCCGCCACTTGCCGAAGTCACGATTCCGGTCACCGGAGAACAGGTCGCCGTCTGGCTCGCCTGCCTCTTCTTTCTCGTCGCCGGGATGAATCAGGTGCGTCGGCTCATGGGCCGGGACAAGCTCGACCAGCCTCTGCGCGTCGCGCTCGAAAAGGAGTTCACGCCCATCGGTGCGCACACCGCCCTCAAGGTCGAACTGGACCGCCGCATGGAAAAGGCCAAGGAGTCCCGCGAAAAGATGCACGGCACGTTGACCAGCCATGAGGCGCGCCTCTCGGCCATTGAGGTCACCAACACCCACCAGAACCAGCTTCTCCAGGACTTGAAGCGCTCCATCGACGGCACCAACACCCGCCTGGACCTCGTCCTGACCACGCTCAAAAAGCAGAACCATGAGTAAGACCACCCGCCAGATCGTGGCCGAAAAGGCCCTCCTGCGCTGCCTCGAAGAGGCCGCCCCGTACCTCGTGAAGGAGGAGCACCTGCGCGACTCCGTCACCGAAGCCGTGCACCGGCTCAGCACCTCCGAGTTCGACGCGGCCCTGGAGGCTATCGACCGCGCCCGCCGTGCCGCCTGCATCGACACCGAGACCGGCCGCCAGTGGCAGATTCTCGATGCGGGCATCCTCTGGCTGCGCACCCACTGATTTTTTCCGACCATGAGCCGCAAACCCCGAAGCGACGCCAAGCTGCGCAACCTCCCGCCCGAGCAGAAGACTGCCCTGGTCGATTGGCTGGTGGACGAGGGCGTGTCCTACAAGGAGGCCAAGAGCCGCCTGGAGGAGCGCTTCGGCGTGCGCACCAGCGACGGCGCCCTGGCCGACTTCTGGGCGCTGGAGTGCTACCAGCTGCGCTTCCGCAAGGCGCGCGGCTTCGCCGACCAGATCGTGGACACCATGCGCGAGGGCGAGGACGCCTTCGACGAGGCCACCCTGAAGGCGGTCGGCCAGCGGGCCTTCCAGCTAGCCGTGGCCAAGGAGGCCGACGTCAATGACCTGGCCACCCTCCTCAAGATCGTGGGCGACACCGCCAAGCTCAAGCTGCAGCGCGACAAGCTCGAACTGCAGGAGAAGAAAGCCGAGCAGGATGCGCAGAAGCTGGAGCTGCAGGTGCGTGAACTCGAACTCAAGCTGCAGAAGGTCGAGGCCGAGGAGGCCCGCCGCCGCGAAAAGGCCGAAGCCCTCAAGCAGTCCATGACCACGGAGGCCAAGTCCGCCGACGAGGTCCGTGCGCTCGCCCTGGCCGCCGTTGATGAAATCCTCCTGGGGAAGGGGGCCGGGAAATGACCGCCATCGTGACGCCCCCGAGCCGGGACATGGATGCCGACCGCACCGCCTCCCGCTATTTCCTTCCCTATCAGCAGGAGTATATCCTGGACGAGTCGCAGCTTTCGTTCATCGAGAAGTCGGTCCGTATCGGCTGGACCTATGCCGACAGCTTCAAGAACGTGCGCAAGCGGCTCCATTACGCGAACCGCGACTACCTCTTCGCCACCAAGGACTGGCCGACCGCTATCGAATACGTGCAGACCTGCATGAAGTTCGTGGAGGTGTACAACCGGGTGCGCTCCGTCATTTCCCACGGTGAGGATACCATCCGCGTGCCGGTCCTGGACAAGGACGGCAAGGAAACGGCCTTCACCGAAGAGGTGAAGATCGGGTACATCAAGTTCGACAACGGCTCGCGCATCATCGCCTTCACGAGCAACCCGGCCGCCATGCAGGCTTACGGGGGTGACGTCGGCCTCGACGAGTTCGCCAAGCACGCCAACCAGCAGATGCTGTACGCCACGGCGCAGGGCCGTGTCACCTGGGGCTATGATCTCGCCATCTGGTCCGCGCACTGGGGCGACGGTACGCTCTTTTGCGAAATGTCCCAGGAGGCCCGCGCAGGCAAGGGGCCGTGGGAGTACTACCGCAAGGTCACGCTCGAGGACGCCGTCTCCCAGGGGCTGGTGGAGAAGATCAACGAGGTGGCCGGGAAGCAGATGTCCCGCGAAGGCTTCATCGCCGACGCCAGGAAGCGCGCCCGCACGGATGAAATCTACCAGCAGGAATACATGTGCAACCCGGTCGGCGGGAAGTTCGCCATTGTGGATTGGCCCGTTATCCAGCGCTGCAAGGAAGAAACCACGATCGAGCGCCTGCACTTTGAGAACCACGCCGTCATCCGCGAGTTCGGGGAGTTCCACACCGCCGCCCAGCTCACCCGAGAGGCATCCATTGCCGCCTACCTGAAAGGCTCCTTCCAGAAGTTGTTCAGTGCGGTTACCCGGCATTCACTCGGCTTTGACGTGGCCGCCTCGGGGGACGGCGACTTGGCTTGCATCTACGTGGACGAGGTGCAGGGCGATGCCCAGAGTCTGGCCGGGCTGCTCACCTGCCGGACAGAAGACTGGCACTTCCTGCGCCTCGCCCTCTGGACCATTCTGCGCAACGTCACCGCTATTAATGGCTGCGGGGATGAAACCGGCCTTGGCCGCCAGATATGCTGGGAGACCGCCAAGGAATTTGTTGGCCGATTTACCCCCGTTAATTTCCGGGGTACGAAGCATGACATGGGCTTTGAACTGATGGTCGCCCTGCAGGAACAGCGCAAGCGCTTCCCGGCGGCGACGGACCATGAGGACATCGCCCGCGATTTTTACGCTCTTCGCAAGACGGGCAATAAGGGCAAGTGGACCTTCAGTGAATCGCGTAACCCGCTTAACGAGCACTCCCACTGCGACATGGCCTGGGCGGGTGCGCTTTCCCTCCATGCAATGGGCTCGGGCACGCGCTTCGAGCCGGAATGGTTTGCCCCCGGCCCTAATACCTACACCACCCCCGCCCGTCGTGAACGCACCCACACCCTGATCGGATGAATAACCCAGACACAGCTTTGACGCCTTCGGCACCCGGCCCGCTCGCGGCCCCGACCGAGTTCCTGCCGCCGCTGCATCGCGCCAGCCATGCCCGCCAGCGCGACTACACGAACCCGCTGCGCGGGCTCGACCTGCCGCGTGCCGTGCGCCTGATGGAGGAGGCCGAGCGTGGCCGCAGCGCCGACCTGATGTGGCTGTACCGCATGGTGGAGAAGCGCGACTCCACCGTGAAGGGGCTCAAGCTGCGCCGCCTCACCGCCCTGGGCAAGCTGGACTGGGATATTAAAATCCCCGACCGCCTCCCTCCCGGCATGACCGCCGAGCAGGCCGAGCAGCAGGCCGACAGCCTGCGGGCCATGTACGACGAGATAGAAAACCTTCCGCAGGCGATCGAGCACCTGGCGCTGGCCACCTTCCGGGGATACGCGCACTTGGAGAAACACTACTACGCCAACAATCCGGCGCTGCCCGTCATCTGGCTGGAGCCGGTCGAGCAGTGGTTTTGCGTGCGCCACCCGCAGTCCTGGGAATGGGTCTATGACTCCACCGGCCGGGGCAGTACTTCCACCGGGAGGATCATCGACCCGCGTCACTGGGTGGTTAGGGAAGTGGACGACCCGGTCAACGAGATCGCGCTGATCGCCCATATCCGCAAGAATCTCGCGCAGAAGGACTGGGACGCCTTTCTGGAGGACTTCGGCATACCGTCCATCTTCGGCATCCTCTCCCAGAACACCCCGCCCGACCAGGTGCGCGAGTGGCTCGACATCATCAACCAGGTTACCGGCAACAGCCGGGGCGCCCTGCCGCCCGGCTCGGACATCAAGTCCGTCGCGCTCGGCTCCCAGGGAGACGTGCCCTTCAAGGCGCACAAGGACGAACAGCGCGAGGAGGTGGTCCTGGCCGGAACCGGCGGGCTGCTCTCCATGCTGACCGCGCCCACCGGCCTCAACTCCGAGCAGGCCAAAGTCCACGAGGCGGCCTTCGACGCCATCGCGATCGCGGAGGCCGGTGTCATCTCCAGCCTCCTTCAGCAGCAGCTTGATAAGCCGCACCTGCACCGCGAGTTCCCCGGCCAGAAACAGGCGGCGTACTTCTCGCTCGCCGCCGCCGAGGAGGAGTCGATCGACGCCCTCGGGGATCTCCTGGTCAAACTGGCCAGCGCCGGGTTGGAGGCGGAGGAGAATCAGATCTCCGAAAAGACCGGGCTCAAGCTCCGCCGCCGCGTGGCCGCGCCCGCCATGCCCGGTTATCCCGGCACCGGGGGCGGGATGTTCGCCAACCGCGCCCCGGCTGCCGCGCTCGATCAGGTGCGCGAAGAGCGTTTCCTCGCCTCGGCGGCCGATGAACTGGCCAGGGCGGACCGGCAGGCGCTCGCCCCGCTCATCGCCCGGGTCGAGCAGGTGCTCCAGATCGAGGACGAGGCCGCCTTTACCGCCGCGCTCGAGCAGCTCCGCTCCGACCTGCCGGAACTGGAAAAACAGTGCCTCGGAGACGAGGCGTCCCGCCCCCTGGAAACCGCCTTTGAGAACATCCTCGCCACGGCCTTCGCTAACGGTGTTTCCGGGCGCGGAGACCTCACCCCCGAAAAATTGCCCACAGGCGCGCAGGAGGGCGCGGGGGCATGAGGGGGCGCGTTCGCCCGGAAAACGCCTCCTGTGCCGTCTGCACTGCCTTTGCAATGATTTCTGAAACGCATCTTAACCATGAACTCCGTTACCATTCCTTTTCTTAACCGCGCGGGGGATTTCGACCCCGACGACTGGTTCCATCTCGTCCCCTGCGGGGAGTTTCCCATCTCCCGCCGGGAAAACGGCGTGCGCGTGCGCTATCAGCAGGTGGTGGACGCCGCCGCCCTGGACGCCATCGTGGCCGACTTCAACCGCAAGCGCTCGGAGAATCCCGACTACCGGCTGCTGATCGACTTCGACCATTTCTCGCACAGCTCCGACAAACCCTCCGACGCCGCCTGCTGGGTCACGGACATGGAGAGCCGCCCCAACGGGGTCTGGGCCAGGGGCGAGTGGTCCGACACCGGCGAGGCCGCCATCAAAAACAAGCGCTACCGCTTCATTTCCCCGGTCTGGTTCCCGCACCAGACACAGGCCCTCGGGGGCAACCGCTTCCGCCCGGTCACCGTCAACGACGCCGGGCTCACGAATACGCCCAACCTGGGCGACGCCCTCGTGCCCTTCTGGAACCGGGCCACCGACGATCTTCCCGCAGCCGCCGACGCCGCTGCCAACATCAACACCGATACCACCATGAATGAAAGTCTCCAGACTCAGTTGATCGGCCTGCTCGCCCTCGCGGCGGATGCGACCGAAGAACAGATTGTGGCCGCCGTCAAGGCGCTGCAGTCCAGTAACGCGACGGCCGCCGAGCAGGTTGCCGAGGCCGCCGAGGTCGCCGCCGAGAACGAAGAGTTCAAAAACCGGCTGACCGCGCTCGAAACCCAGAACAAGCGCCTGCTGGCCAAGCGGGTGGATGAGGAGCTGGACCGCCACGCCGACATCATCCCCGAGGCCGACAAGACCGCCTGGAAGAACCGCCTGGAGGCCGACTTCGACGGCACCTCCGCGCTGCTCACCGGGATCAAGCGGCCCGAAGGCTACCAGCCGATGCACCAGCGCGGAAGCGCCTCCGCTTCCGCCGCCCGCCACCAGAACGCCGATCAGCCCTTCATGAACCGCGTGAGCGAGTTGAAGCAGGCCGACTCGCAGCTCACACACAACGAGGCCATCCTGCGCGCCGCCCGCGAGCATCCCGAGGAGTACAACGAGTACGTCGCCGGGCTGACCACCCGCGCCTGAGCCCTCTTCAACTCTCAAACCCGCAACGCTCAAACATCGTTATGAAGACCACTTACCAGCTCGGCCCCGTCATCACCCTGACGGCGGCCAATATCGCTTCCCTTGAGGGGAAGGAAAACCACCTGGTGTCCGTCGATGCCACCGGCAAGGCCGCGCTGCTCTCCGGCAGCGCCCTGGCCATCGGTGTCTTCGACAGCCGCCTGGCTCCCGATTCCGATGAGATCGCCGTGCGCCTGCTCTCGGGCGGGGGCACCCTCGTCGTGCGCCAGTCGGCCGCGATCGCACCCGGTGCCCGTGTGGCCGGGGTCGCCGCCAGCGCCACGGTCACCACGGCCGCAGCCGGTACCCGCTCGCTCGGGGTCAAGGTTTCGCCCGCCACCAACGGTGCGGCCGGAGACCTGATCGAGATCATCCCGCTGGTCGAGACCATTCCGGGGGCGTAGCCGCGCCCCCGTTTCCACCCGTCAACCTTCCTTCTATTATAGAACATGAAATCCAACGCAGTCTTTAACCCGGTGTTGAGCGCCCTGTTCAACGCCTACTTCATCAACCCCGGCGATTATGTCGGGCTCGACATCGCGCCGATCTTCCGCACCGGCGAGCAGTCCGCCAACTATCCGGTCTTCGGACGGGAGAACTTCGTCAACATGCCGACGCTCAAGCCGCGCGCGCCCGGTACCCCGTACCCGCGCTCCGTGCCCTCGCTCTCGGATGACAAGTACTCGACCAAGAACTACGGCCACGAAACGCCCGTCCCCGACGAGAACCGCAAGAAGTACGCCAAGCAGATCGACGCCGACAACGCCGCCGTGAAGCGCAACGCGCAGACCATTCTCGTCAACCACGAGTTGCGGGTGCGCGCCCTGGTCAAGAGCGCCGCCGTCACCCACCGCGCCACCCCGGCTGCCAAGTGGGACGACTACGCCAACTCCGACCCGATCGCCGACGTCAAGGCCGCCCGGCGCGTGATCGATGTGGAGGGCGGTATCGCCCCGAACCTCCTCACGCTCACGCCCACCGTGGTGGACAAGCTCGCCCTGCACCCGAAGATCCGCGCCCTGTACCCGACCCACAACGGCCCGATCACCACGGAGATGCTCCGGGTCGCCTTCGAGATCGAGCGCGTGCGCATCGCCGCCGCCAAGGTCAACACGGCGGCGGACGGGCAGGCCCTCTCCATCGGCTATCTCTGGGGCGACGACATCATCCTCTCGGTCTCCGAAAACTCCCAGGACCTGGAGTCGCCCAACGCGGCCCGCACCTTCCTGTGGACCGAGGAGAGCGGCGGCGATGACGCGGGCTCCCGCATCGAGACCTACCGCGAGGACAACATCAAGTCCGACGTCCACCGCTCCGAGCACCACACCGATGAGAAGCTCACCGGCCCGGACTTCATCTACCTGCTCGAGTCCGTCCTCACCGCCTAACCGTTGGCCGCTCGCCCTGCCGCCGCTTCCCGGCGGCGGGCGACGGCACAACTTTCAAACTCTCAAACCTTCAAACTCTCTTCCTTATGAAAGTAAAAGTTCTCGCCCGTCACGGCCTTGCCTATTCCGGCACGGTCTATCCGAAAAACTCGGAGTTCGAGCTGCCCGCCGGGCCGGTCCTCGACGCCGCCCTGCGCTTCAAGCAGGCCGAGGAGGTGAAAGCCTCGAAGGAACCCGCCAAGAAGTAGCCCGCCATGCCCGCCTGGACCGTCATCGAACTCGCTCACCTGGACACCGCCAAGGCCGCCGCCCTGGTGGACGCCCTGCGCACGGCCGCGCTCGGTGACGGCCAGGAAGACCCCCTGCCCGGTATCATCACGGACAGCGTTTCGCGCATCCGTCAGGAAATCGCGGCCGGGGGTCGGGTGCGGCTCTCGGCCACGCCCGGCTCCGTCCCGCCCTCGCTCAAGCGGCTGGCCCTGCGCATGATCCTGCGCGAGGGGCAGAGCCGTCTCAACGCGATGGGCGCCATGCCGCTCTCCGACGACGAGCGCAAGGAATGGGACAAGGATGACCGCTATCTCGAACGCATCGCCAAAGGGGAGATCACCCCCGAGGAGCCCGACAATCCCGAACCCGCCCCCACCGTCCAGGCCACCGTCTTTCCCCCCATGATCGCCGCCGACTCCCGCCGCTTCGGCCGCGCCTCCCAGGACGGCATTTGATCCGCGCACGGCGCGGATTCAATGATTCCCCATTTATAAATTCCGAATTCCGAATCCCTGCCAATCTTTCCCATGATCCAGTTCACCCGCCCTCAGCCCTTTGCCGAAGCGCTCGCCGCTTCGCGGGGTCGTGCGTTGCTGCCGACCTCCGGCGGCACGGCGGACCTGCAGCGACTGGACCCCGGCCTGCGCGCACGCGCCCGTTTCGCGGCCCGCGTGCGCAGTGCCGAGCACCTCTCCGTCCTGGACAAGGGCGTGGACGATGTGCTGACGGGGAAGATCGACCCGGCGACGGCCCGGCTGCGCCTGAAACAGTTCCTCGCCCGCACCGGCTACCAGCCCAAACCCGGCACCGAGGGCGGCCTGAAGGACTTTTCCTCGCGCAAGCGTATCGACCTGCAACTACGCATCAACGTGCGCCAGGCGCAGGGTTACGGCTGGGACGAGCAGGGCCAGGACCCGGCCTTGCTCGACGCTTTCCCCGCCCAGGAGTTTGTCCGCGTGGAGGCCCGCCGCAACCCCCGTACGGACTGGCCCGATCGCTGGAACGCCGCCCGCGCCCAGGTGGGCGCCGCCGGGACGACGGATGCGGGCACCGGCCGCATGGCCGCCCTCAAGAACCATCCGATCTGGCCCGCGCTGTCCATCTTCGGCCATCCCTGGGAGCCGTTCGACTGGGGCTCGGGCATGGGGCTGGAGGACGTGCCGCGCCGGGAGGCGATGGCGCTCGGCCTGATCGACCGCGACACGCGGATTCAGCCCCGGCGCTCCGACTTCAACGCCGGGCTCCAGGCTTCCCCCGATGTCGCCAGCGCCCGCCTGCGCGAGGAGCTGGAAAAGAGCGGGGTGGGCCGCTTCGGCCCCGATGGCGTCTTTCACTTTAACCCGGAGGCGTCCGATGCTTGAGGTCACCATCCCCTCGATCGACACCTGGCCGCCGCTGCTGAGGATCACGCGCGGGGTGACGGAGCCCTCCGTCAAGCGCGTCATGGGCCGCGCCATCGCCAACCTCATCCGCCGCCACCTGCGTAAGCTCGACCGCGAGCGACCCAACCAGCTCGGCGGCCAGCGCACCCACTTTTACGCCAACGCCGCCGCCGCCGTCCAGAACCCCCGCCTGCACGGTTCCACCGGCGTGGCCGTGGGCATCAACCACGTCGGAATCGCCCAGCGTTTCCACGGCGGCGTGATCGTCCCGAAATTCGCGGACTGGCTGAGCATCCCGGCCCGCACCGAAGCCTACGGCACCCGTGCCCGCGAGCACGCCAACCTGGCCTTTATCCTCATCCGCGCCCGCACGACGGCCAAGGGCGACCCGCTCGCCATGCTCCAGGAGCCGGGCGGCGGCGTCCTGTTCTGGCTGGTCAAGCGCGTGGTCCAGCAGCCCGACCCGTCCGTCCTTCCGACCGAAGACGGCCTCCTGGGCGCTGCCCTGGAGGCCGGGGAGGAATACGTCGGACTCCTCCTCGAGCGCGCCGCCCTCTGACCCCTCTCAAACTTTCAAACCCGAAACTTTCAAACTCTCAAACGTTCATGAGCGATCCCGTTTACGAAGCCTTTCTCACCGTGCAGGACACGGTCGCCGGTCATATCCAGGCGATCGACTACCTGCACGGGCACGAGGTCATTACCGAGCGCAAGGGCGACATGCCCGGCCGCATTGCCACGGCCCTCTCCAAACTCGGCCTGTCTATCGTGGTGGTCACCCCCTCGGCCAAGCTCCTGCGCGTGGCCCACAACCGCCAGGTCTGGGAGCTGAAGCTCGTGGTGGACGTGGCCGAGTCCGCGCTGATCAACCGCTCCAAGCACACCGGCAAGCCCGCGCTGGCCGCCGCCACCGCCATCGCCGTGGGCATCTCCGGCCAACCCAACGGGCTCCCGGCCAGCCAGGCCCAGCGCGGCGAGAACGTGACCCTCACGCTCGACCCCGAGATGCCCCTCATGCTGGTGCCCGATCCGCGCCAGGTCATCTACCACGTCACGGCCGCCACCCACGTCTTTATCACCGTTCCGCCCCCCTCACGCTCTGCGTGAAATTTATAAATTCCGAATTCCGAATGCTGAATTCCTGCACATTCCCCCGCTTTACCGTCCCGGCCTGACACCGGGCAGATCAACAACCAAACCAGATAAATCATGCCATTACCAACCGCTCCCTTCGACGCCGCCAAGAGCATCTTTGCCGGGCTCAGCGTCATCCAGCTCGCCTTCGCGGCCACGCCGATCACCGGGGTTGCCGCCACCACGGCCGGGGTCTTCACCAAGACCGGCCACACCCTCACCGACGGCACGCCGCTGCGTTTCGACTCCGGCACCGGCGGCGAGGGCCTGACCGTCGGCACCACTTACTACGTGCGCGATGCCGCCGCGAATACCTTCAAGCTCGCGCCCACGCCCGGCGGGGTTGCCATCACGCTGACCAGCGCCCTCAGCGCGGCCACCTTCAGCGCGGCCGCCGTCTTCGAGGCCACCAAGGTCGATAGCAAGCTCTCCGAGGAAAAGAAGCACATCGAGCGTCCGGACAAAAAGGGCGTCCTGCGCAAGCAGCGCACCGTCACGACCCGCTCCGATGAAAGCTTCGTCTTTGATGTCCAGGAGGTAAAACGCCTGCTCGACATCTTCGGCGGCTCGCTCACCGGCAGCGCCCGTGTCTCCGTCACCCTGTGGATTCCCGACCCCGATGACGCCACCGGCAAGGTCGCCCTCAAGTCCGAGGACAACTTCCCGGCCACGATCTCCCGCGAGGGTGACCTCTCCTTCGGTGGCGGCGAGTTCTCCCAGTCGAACATCCTCATCGAGTCCAACAAGCCCGGCGCCATCACCTGGACCGCCGACGCCGCCGTCTAACCGCGCCCGGCAGCGGCTTCACTGATTCATAAATTCATCCATTCATAAGTTCGATCATGACTATCAAGCAAAAGATTCAAACCGTGGAACTGGCGGACGGCCGCCGTATCGAGGTGCGCCGCCTCAAGTGGAAGGCCACCCGCGCCTTTCTCGCCCAGCTCGGGGGCGTCCTCTCCGGCCTCTTCAAAGGTATCGGGGCGGACGTCACCGCCCTGGAGGTGACCGTGGCTGAGATGGCCGACCGCCTGCCTGAACTGATCGCCGGCAGTGACGAGCTGATCGTCAGCCTGGTCACCGGCGCCACCGCCCTCAAGGCCGAGGAGTTCGGCGAGTTGGACGCCCTGGAGGCCAGCGAGATTCTCGCCGCCGCCATCGCCGTCAACCTCGACGCCGAGCTAAAAAACTGCTGGGCCGCAATCGGAAACACGATCGCCGGACTGATTCCGGCCCAAAGTCTCCCCACCGCCGTCAAGGGCAAGACCCCGACGTCGTGATGGCCCGGCTCTACGTGTGGCTGGTCGATGCCGGTTTTTCCGCCGAGTACCTCGACCGCTGCACCTTGCTCGATCTCGACCTCCTCGCCGCCCAGGTCAACGAGCTCAGAAAGTCCGACCGGGGCCGTCCGCGCCTTTAGGCGTGGCGGCCCTGAGCGGCCCGCCAAAGGGCGCGCACCACATCACAGAGCACTCCAAACGCCACCAATGCCAACCCGCTCCCGGCCAGCCACAGCAGGCTGGAGGGCAGGCTCAGGATCAACGCCACCGCCAGTACCAGCAGGGGCACGATCAGGGGCAGCATTAGCAGTCCGGCAAACATATGAATAACTTACTTCAGGTCATCCTCGACTTCAAGGCCAATTTGAACGGCCTCGACCGCTTCGTGTCCGCCTACAAGGCGCGCATGGAACAGGTCGAAGCGTTCAATGCCCGTATCCAGAACGGCGAGGCCGCCCTGCGCGGGATGCTCACGAAGCTCGGCAGTGTCCTGGGCGCCGCCGCCCTCTACCGCTACACCCAGGAGGCCCGCGCTGCCGAAGAGGCCCAGAACGAACTGACGCAGGCCCTGCGGCGAACGGGGCAGGTGCAGTACCGCGACCAGTTGCTCGCCCAGGCGGATGCCCTGGAGGAGGTGACGAAGTTCAGCGCCGAACAGGTCCAGGCCGTGCAGCGCATCACCCTCGGCTTCGGCCTGTCCGCTCAGCAGGCTCAGGCCGCCGCCGAACCCATCCTCGACTGGGCACAGCAGCACCGCCAGGCCGGGGAGGCCGCCGCCCAGTTCTTTGGCGAGCAGCTCGCCTCCGGCCGCGAGGAACTCGCCCGCTACGGGATCGAGCTGGACCAGAGCAAGGATCGCGTCACCGCCATGATTGAGGCGTTCCAGAAAACCTCTGGAGGGGCCGCCCGCGCCGCCATCGTCAACAAGGAGGAACACCAACTGCTCGTCCAGTATGGCCGCGAGACGGAGAAGCTAGGAAACATCGCCCGCGCTGTCGCTTTGCCGTTTATCCAGGTGCTGGTCCCCGCCTTGGGGCAGACGGCACAAATCCTCGGGCAGTTGGCCGGGGTCGTCCAACCTTTCGTCCCTGTCCTCGCGGCCGTCACCCCGACTGTGCTGAAACTGGCCTTGGCCTGGGGCGCACTCTCCGGCTCGATGACTTTGGTCAAGATGGCCGTCAACCCGCTGCGGACAGCCTTTGTGCTGCTCACCGGCACGACGATCGCCCAGTACGGGCGGGCGCTCACGGCCACCATTGCCAAGCATGGCCTCATCAAAGGGAGTCTCGCCTCAATTACCTCGGCCAGCGGACTGGCGGCGACGGCCCTGCGTCTGGTCGCTGTGGCCGGGCTCGGCTTTGTCGCCTTCATGGTTGGCTGGCTCATCGGCTCCATGATTAACGAGCTGGAGGTCGGCGGCGCCCGGATCAAGGACTGGGTGGCGAAGATCATGGCTGATATTGCGGCGTGGTGGGCTCACTTCGACGCGAACGTCGAGAAGGGGTGGAACTGGATAAAGCTCACCTTCTCCAATTCACTGACGGCGCTGAAGGTCGTCGTGTTGGAGTTTCTCGTCTGGGTTGCCGACAAATTCGACAATGCGCTCGGGCGCAAAATCGGCTTCACGATCGACCCGACCGGCCTGAAGGACTCGCTTGACCAGGCGAAAAAACAATTGGCCGACTCTGCGGGCAAACTCATCGCCGACAACGCGGCTGTCGATCTCCGGGCCAAGGCCAAGGCTGGTTGGTGGCTGGATGTCGGACAGGACATCCTGGACGAGGGCAAGCAGGCGGTCCGTAACAATCAGGCGCAAGGGGCGGGGAATGCCCAGGACCTGACCAATTTATCCAACTTCGACCAAGATGCGCTGGAGGCCCAGGTTAAGAAGGCCGAAGCCGACCGCAAAGCGGCGGAGGAAGCGCAGCTCGAGCGCAAGCGGAAGATCTACGCGGAGGAAACCAAGGCTCAGCGGCTTGAGGCCGATGGCGACCAGGAGGCGGCGGACGCGATTCGCCGCCGTCTGCGGGAGATGGAGGCCGAGGCGGACCTCGGGGCCGACGCCCGCGACCTGATCCGGGAGCGGCTCGATCTGGAGGATCGTCTGACACAGGAGAAGCGCGCCCAGCAGGCCGTGGCCGATTCCCAGGCGATCCTGGAAAAGCAGCTCAACCGCCTGCAGTCCGAGCGGCAACTGGCCGAACAGCGGCGCGACCGCACGACGGCCGTCCGCATCCTGGAGCAGGAACAGGTCTTGATCGGGCAGATCATCGCGGGCTACCAGGCGGCGGCGGCAGCGGCAGCCTCTCCGCTGGAACAGGCCGAGGCGCTCGCGCAGATCGCCCAGTGGCAGCAGTTCCTCGAAGACCTGAAAACCGGCGCGGGCGCGTCCAGGTTGTCCCAGGCCCAGCAGAACTACCAGGCGCTGGATGACCCGATCCAGCACTTCCAGTCCCTCTCGGACGGCAGCCAGGGTGGCATCCTCGAGTATCTCGCGCAGGTGGGCACGACCGCCGATCAGGTGGCCGAGGGCATCAAGAGCACGCTCGGCTCCGCCGTCTCCAGCATCACGGACGGCATCAGCAGTTGGATCAACGGCACGCTCAGCTTCGGCGCGGCCGCCGCGCAGATCGGCCAGTCCATCCTCAACACCATGCTGCGCACGGTCGTTGAAATGGGTGTGCAGTGGCTCGTCAACAAGGCGCTCGTGCTCACCGGCATGACTGCGATCGAGACCGCCGCCGACGCCCACCGGGTGGCCCGCGTGGCCAAGGAAAACGCCGCCGAGGCGGCCACGCTTCCGGCCAAGAGCGCCGGGGCCGTCGCCGCCGGGATCAGCTCCTTCGGGATCGCGCTCGCCTTCGGGGCGGTCGCTCTGGCCGCGATCATGGCCGCCTTCGGGGCCTTCGAGACCGGGGGCGTCGTGCGCGGGGGCGAGCAGCTCATCCGCGTGAACGAAAAGGGGACCGAGGCCGTGCTCAACAACCGCGCCTATCGCACCTTCGGAGAAACCTTTATCGCGGGGCTGAACACCGGCCAGCTCCTGCTCGATGCGCTCCCCGGGGATGTCGCCCACTCGCTGACGCGTCCGGCCGATCCGGCCGGGACGGGGGCGGCGATGGGCGGCAGCGGCGGCGGTGCCTCCGGGGCGCAGGCCGTCAATGTGGCGATCCTCGACAAGTCCTCCAACGCCCGCGCCTGGCTGGAATCATCCGAGGGGTCGCGCTTCCTGTACGACAAAGTCAAAGGCGTCATGAAGGACGTGAGCTGAGTCCGTCTTTACGCATCTTCACCCAACACGCTCCATGTTTTACCCGGTCACCGTTTCCTCCACCGCCTGCCGCCTGCTCGCCGCCGAGCCGGACTGGTCCACCGCCGTCACTGGCGAGTTCGCCGCCCGCACCGCCAGTGATAGCGGCCTGTCCGCGCGCGGCCACCGCCGCCGCCTGGCCGCGCAGACCGTCCTCACGCTGGCGTGGTCATCCCTGCTCGACGGCCCCGGGCACGCCGCCATGCGGGTGGCGCTCGGCCAGTACGCCAACGAGCCGGTCCTGGTGCCGTTCTGGCCCGGCGAGACCGCCCTGGACGATCTGGGCACCTCCTCCTGGAGCGGCAGCCTGCGGGTCTTCTTCGAGCCGGACTGGTCCCAGTGGGAGGTGGCGCCGTCCACCCAGGCCGAGCCTTTCGGGTTCGCCGCCAGCGGGGATTGCCGGGTGGCACCGCTGCTGTGGGGCCGGTTCGCCAAGCTCCCCGCCCCCCCCGAGGCAATCACCGCCCGGGGAGCGCAGTACTCCTGGAGCGTCACCGAGAGCGGCCCGGCCGAGACCGCCATCCGTGCCGTGGCCACGCTGGCCAGCGGCCCGTCTCTGGGCACCGCTACGCCGCGCCTGCTCGAACTGGAGCCGGACTGGGGCGGCGCCGTCGCCTCCGGCGGCGTCGAGCTGCGCATCGAGCGTGACCGGGTCGGCTACGGTCGGGCCGAGGTGGAGTACTTCGTCGCCCATACCCCGGCCCGCCGCCTCAAGGCGTCCCTGACTCCGCTCGGAGAGGAGACCGCCCGGCTGGTCGCTCTCTTCCAGGACCGGGGCGGAAGCGCCGGGCTGCTGTGGGCACCCGGCCAGTGGCACGAGGCCGCCCTCGCCCTGGCATCCTCCTCCGGCTCACAGGTGGTGACGCTCGATGAGGCCGCGCCGCTGGACAGCGAAACGGCGGTCTGGATCTCGGACGGCTCACACAGCGTCGCCCGGCGCATCCAGTCCCGCTCCGGCCAGACGCTCACCCTGGCCGGGGCGCCGGGCGCCTTCGCCGCCGGTACGCCGGTCAGCGCCTTGTGGCTGTGCCGCTTCTCCGGGGATGTCCTGCGCGTGGCCTGGGAAACGCCCGCCGTGGCGACCTCCACCATCGAGCTGGTCGAGCTGCCTGCCGAGGCCGCCTTGCCCGACGGCGAGACCCAGGGCTCCACCGTGGGCGATCTGGGCGGGGTCTGGTGGGGATACCTCGTCAGCGACGGCGTGGTCACCTGGCGTTTCACCTCGCACGACAGCGCGATCGACGCCGGTGCGCTGGGCACCTTTGAGCCGCGTCCGATCGACCACGGCGACATCGAGCAGGAGCTCAACCTCGCCCGCCACGATGTGTCCCTCGCGCTCGGCTCCTGGGACGGGTCTCCCTTCGAGCGCTGGCGCACCGACCGTTCGGCCCCCCAACTGCTCGTGCAGATATTCGAGGGTAACACCGCCGCCCCCTCGGCGGCCCGGCTCATTTTCTCCGGCCGCGCCCGCACGGCCCGCTACTCCGGCGCCACGGCCACCGTGCCCGTGCGCGGCCCCTCGGCGCTCTTCGACCTGAAGGGGCCGGTCGCCATCGTCTCCAAGCGCTGCTGGGCGCCCTTCGGCGGCTCCGCCTGCGGGGTGGACCTGGCCAGTGTCTCCACCGAGGCGGACCTGGCTGAAGCCTCGGCGGATGGCAAGCTGCACTTCGTGGCGGCGGGCACGTCCACGTGGCCGGTCCGCCCCCGGGACTACTACCGCCACGGCTACATCGAGCGCACGCTGGCGGACGGGACTTTCCGCCGCATCCGCATTGCCGCCTCCGAGGCCGTGCGCGATGAAACAATCCCCCCGGTCGGCACCCTCGACCCGGCCGCCAGCGCCTGGCAGAGCGAAGCGCTCGCCTACGGCGGCACGCTCGGCACCGATACCCTGGCGATTTGCAACCAGCTCGCAGCCTCCCTGCGGGGCACCTCGGCCTGGAGCAAGATCATCTACCTGGCCCCCTTCCTCGGGACCAACCTGGCCGCCGCCAGCACCCCGCTCGTCAACCGGCTGGGCTGGCCCCGGCCCACGATGTATAACCTGACCGATAACGACGTCGGAGACGCCCTCGGCATCCGCAAGCTGACCACCTCCGGCTATCTCCGCATTGACCTGCCCGCCGCCCTGCGCCCGCGTAACATCGGGGTGGGGATGTGGCGGCTGGCCGGGGCCGTGTCTTTGATCGGAGACAGCAGCGGGGCCTACCTTTATGTGCGCAGTACGGGCGCGGTCACGTTTACTTACGGGGGCTTCAGTGTCTACGCCTCGGGCACACTCTCGCCCGCCGCCGCCCGCCTTGGCCACTGGTATGGCACCGCCTCGCTCTCTTCCCCCTACGGCGAGCTCTTTCACGGCGGCCAGCTCTTCGCTACGGCCCCGCGCACCGGCACGCAGGACAATGGGCAATGGCACGATCAGCATTATCTCTTTGGAGGTTCTGTTGAATCCTCCGAGCAACTCGGCGTTTCCTATGTAACGAGCGGCCAGGTCAGCGCGGCCGAAGCGGCCGAGCTGCACGATGTGCTCGAAGCCGCCCTGATGGTACCGACCGGCCGGTCCGGAGCGCCCAGCCGCCGCCTGAGTGTGACCCCCGCCGTGCGGGTGCCCGCGCTGCCCGCCGTCTTTCCGGCGCCCGGCTGGCGCATCGTCCCCGGCTGCGACAAATCCCTCACGGCCTGCGCCGCCTACGCGAACCGCCACCGCTTCCGGGGCTTTCCCCACCTGCCCAAATCCAACCCGGCCCTCGTGGCCGTCAGCCAGACCACTTCGTCCTCCGGTAAAAAATGACCGCGCAACCTTATTTCTCAAGCGCCGAGCGCATCGGCAAACTCATGACCATCGCCGCCTCCTGGCTCGACACCCCTTATGTGCAATCGGGCGCGGTCAAGGGCTGCGGCGTCAGTTGCCATCGCCTGGCCGCCGCCGTCCTCTCTGAGGCGGGGGTGGCGATGGACGATGTGCCCGAGCGCGGAGACACCGGCCGCCGCCAGTTCGCGCAGGCCATGCGCGGCTGGCTGGAATCCCGGCCCGCCCGCTTCGCCCCGGTCGGCCCTGACGAGCCGCTCTGCCCTGGAGACATCCTGCTGTGCGATTTCGGGATCGGGCACATCGCCCTCTACCTCGGCGGTGAGCAGCGGGCCGTGCTGCAGGTGCTCCTGCGCGGAGCCACCCACCTGGCCAGCCTGCTGGACCCGCAACTGCAGGGGCGCGTCCGCGCGGCCTGGCGCCCGCTGGAAGGAGGCTGCGATGGGCAGTAAGCGTAATGACCAGACGCCGGAGCCCTCGCGCACCGAAACGGTCTCGGCCTACGACGAAGCCTTCGCCGTCTCCGAGGATGGTCGCCCGCTGCCGCTGGGCCGGGGCCAGTTCAAGGTCGCGGGCCGCTATGTCATCTGCCCCTTCTACGGGCAGTCTGTCTGGTATGAACCGACCAGCACCGGGGGAGGGAAAAAGTAATGGGATCGAGCAAAGGCTATGACCAGGGCGTGCCGCACTACATGGGCACCATCGCCTGTGTGATCAGCCGGGGGCCGCTCTACGGCCTGCAGGCGATCCTGCTCAACGGCGAGGCTGTCTGGACTGGGCCGGTCCTGCGCGGCTCTTCCACCGGTCCGCTGACGATCTCCACCGCCCACGGTACCCTCCGCATCTACTGGGGGACGGACGACCAGCCCGCCGACCCCACGCTGAACCAGTACGCCTACCATCCGCCGTACCCCGGCGTGGCCTACTGCGTCTTCATCAACTTCGACCACGGCGCGGCCACCAACGCCTACAACGCCGAGTTCATCTGTCTGGCCGCGCCCGCGCAGAGCCTGGTTACCGGCACCCCGGCGTCCGCGTCCCTGGACGAGTGCCGCACCTGCAACGCGGCGGTCTTCGCCGCCGAGGTCATCACTTCCGAGAGCTGGCTCGGTCGGGCCGCTTCCGAGCTGGATCAGCCGAGCTTCCAGGCGCTGGCCAATGCCCTGCAGGCCGAACAGATCACCGGCGCCCCGGCCGGACGATCGCTCGCGGCGGTTTCTCCGCTCGTGACGGATGCGACCGAGACCCGCGCGTTGCTCAGTGACCTGCTGACGCCGCTGGGTGCCTGGCTGCGCGTCACCGCCGCCGGGCTCGTCCAGGCAGGCCGGTGGGTGCGCGATGCCGAGGCGTTGACCGGCGTGATGGAACTCACCCTGGATGACCTGACCGAGCCGCCCGTGGTGAACTTTGAGGATCAGGAAGACGCCCCCAACTCCGTGGCCGTCGAGTTTACCGATTCCGAGGCGCTGCACAAAGGGGCGACCCTCAGCGTGGATGATGCCGGAGCGATTGCCGAGGCCGGTGTGCTGCGCCGCACCACGGTCAAGCGACCCTGGCTGATCACGGCGGACCAGGCGATCCGCTCCGGCCTGGATGAACTCGCCCGCGTGGGCCGCGTGGTCTCCTGGTCGGGCTCGGTGCGCTACCCCCGCGCGCTCAAGCCTTCCGGCGACCTCGTGCAGCCGGGGGACTATCTGAGCGTCCCGCTCGGCCTGCCCGGCACGGAGGATGCAGCCATCCTGCGCGTGCTCAAGGTGCGTCGCCCCAAGGACGCCACCTCAGCCGTCGAGATCGAGGGTGAACTGGACCCCGGTGCCCGCGTGCTCGAGACGGCTGCCGCCGCCGAAAGCGCCGATCCGGGCACGCCCGATGTGGTGCCGCCGGTCATGTGGTCGCGCTTGCTCGCGCTCCCGCCGCTGGACCCGATCTCGGCCCCGCCGGTCATTGCCCTGGCGGCGCGGCCGCACAGCCTCGCCCTCGGGCTGGAGGTGGCCTACGACAGCGGCGCGGGCGGAGACTTTCCCACCGTGGCCCGCCAAAGCGGCTTCGCCCTGCCGGTGCGCCTGGCCGCCTCTTTCGGCTCCGGCTCGTCCACCGTGCGCGTGCGCCTGCTCGATCCGGTGGACGGGGCTGATCCGCGCCGCGATGAGCAGTACCTGCGCGCCTGGGCCGGAGGCGCCACCGAGGGCCGCAACGACGAACTGCTCCTCATCCTGCTGAAAAAAGACGAGGCCGGTGACATCCTCCGCCACGGCGACGAAGATAGCCTGGAGTATCTGGAGGTGCTCTCCATCGCCTCGGCCCCCGCGCTCGTCTCCACCGATACGTTCCAGGCCAGCGTCCTGCGCGGCCGTCTCGGTACTGCCGCGCTCGCCTTCACGGACGGCCCGTTCCCCGCGTCCTGGGAAGAAGTCGAGGGCTGGGTGATTCCGCGCTACCTCATGGCCCGGCTGGCTCATAACGACTTCGCCGGAATGCTGGCGACCGGCACCCCGGGCTGGTTCCGGCTCGGTGCCTACACCGCCCGCAAAGGCTACGCTCCCGTGGCTGCCTGGGAGGAACGCCAACGCCGCACCGCCGCCGCGCAGTCGCTGGCTGAACTCGCGCTCCAGCCGGATGCGACCACCTACGTGCCACAGGCCGCCTACGCTATCCCGGCCGGGCTCAATACGGCCCCGCGCGTCGAGTGGATCTCGCCCGCGAGCTTCCCGGCCACGGCCAGCGGCGGCGACCTCGCCGTCCACCTGCGCTGGCTCGACGGCACCGGCAATCTCTCCGAAGTGCTTCTGACCATCATCAAGAGCGACGGCACCGGCTATGCCGAAGTCCTGCGCCAGAGCCTCTCGCCCCGCGCCACGCATGAGTGGAGCGGCACCGTCAACTTTCCGTCCACCGGCACCTGGACCCTGTCCGCTGTCGGTACCGACAGCACCGGCCAGACCGGCCGGAGCGATCAAACCGTCACCCGTTAACGCACCATGCAAACCGTCACACCCTCCCTTCACCGCCTGCGGCTGGACAAGAGCCGCCCGTACCAGACTCGCCCCATCCTGTACCTCTGGCGCGGGAGCACCCTGCGCGTGCAGCTCGGCCTCGCCGACGGCGCGGCCCTGCTCTCCGTGGCCAACCTCGCCTCGCTCACCTACGAGATTAAGCCCTACCAGGGCAAGAACCCGCCCACGGAAAACACGCCCCCGGTCTACGCACGCACGGTGGACGTGTTTGACGATACCCTGACCGGCGACACCTGGGCCTCGGGCGCCCAGCAGCACGTCGCCTTCGACCTGGACAAGGCCGACACACAGTTCCCCGCGAACACGTACCGGCTCATCATTTCCGCGCTCACGATCGACAACCCCAGCCAACTGGTCACCTTCCTCGTGACCGACATGCAGGTGCGTGAAGACGGCGGCGGGCTCGCCTCCGTTATTGAGCAGACCCCCGGCGTAAACTACTACACGGCCGACCAGGCCGATGCGGCTATTCAGAACGCCGGGCAGGCCCTGCGCGATGAAGCGGCCGAGCTGCTCGCGCAGACACAGGAGGCCGCCGAAGGTATCTCCACTGCGGTGGACGCCGCCGACCGGGCCGAGGGTGCCGCCACCCGCGCCGAAACCGCTGAAGCCGAGGTCGAAGACAAGCGGCAGGAAGTGGCTACCAACACGGCCGCCGTCGCGGCCGACAAGACCGATGTCGCCGGGATGGCCGCTCAGGTGGAGACCAAGCGGCAGGAGGTCGAGGCCAACGCCGTCACCGTTGCCGGGGACAAGACCACCGTGGCCGGGATGCTTACCGAGGTCGAAGACAAGCGCCAGGAGGTGGCTACCAACACGGCCGCCGTCGCGACCGACAAAACCGATGTCACCGGGATCGCCACCGAGGTGGAGACCAAGCGTCAGGAGGTCGCAGCCAACGCCGTCACCGTTGCCGGGGACAAGACCACCGTGGCCGGGATGCTCACCGAGGTCGAAGACAAGCGCCAGGAGGTGGCCACCAACACGGCCGCCGTCGCGGCCGACAAGACCGATGTCGCCGGGATGGTCACTCAGGTGGAGACCGATCGCGTCGCCGTGGAGAGCGTCCGGGCGGACTTTAACACCCGTTACCTGGGCGCGTACGCTGCCGCCCCCACCACCGATAACTCGGGTAATCCGCTGCAGGAGGGCGTCGAGTACTACGACACCTCGCTGGCCAAGAAACGCACCTGGGCCGCCGGCACCTGGCGCGATGCCTTCGACGGTGTGAGCGACGCCCGCGCCGCCGAGATTGCGGCGCGGCCGTTTGGGTCGGCGCTGCACCTGGACGGCGTGAGCGCCGCAGTAGCTCTGCCCGCAGGACTTGCTGACACTTTTCGGGGAAATTCCACCGTGATGTGGCGGGTCTTTTTCCCCGGCCGCCCGAGCGCGGGCAGCCGCATCTTTGGCAGCCGCGAGGACGGGTTATCAGCCTACCACTGGTCGCTCCAGTCCTCCGGTCAGATCACGATATCCCTCGGTGACGGTGTCAATGGCGCGATCATATCCACACCCACAGGCTATATCCCGGTCGAACCTTCGGGCTGGATGTGGCTCTCGGTGACAGTGGATATTTCCAGCAACCTGATGAGCCTGTACCGGGACGCCACCCTGCTCGGCACCGCCGACATATCCGGTGTCGATCTGGCGAACACCCCGTGGCTCGCCCCGGCCATCGGCGCGATGAATAATGGCGGCACGATTGGCTACTTCCTGCGCATGTACGTCTCGGAAGGATGCGTTTACAATGTCGCACTTACGGCGGCAGAAATCGCCGCCATCACGGCACCACAGCCAACCCTGCCGAGAGTGCCCCCAGTGTATCGGTGGGGTAACCCTCTGCCCCGGTACGTATCGGATTTTTCGACAGAAACGTTTTACGACTACACCCCGACCTACGGTGAATATTCCGTGGAGAATGGCGTGTCTGACGGAACCGTTGCCCATGATAATGTCCTCAAGATTACTAAGTATTCGTCAGCGCCAGCTTCTGCCGTCCGCCTGCGTCTAAACTCCCTGTCTTTTGCCCCAAACACCAGCACGAAACAATGGAGGGTCGAATTCGACTTCTACGTCCCGGCCTCACAGACTTCCACGCAGCAAAGCAGAATTCAGTTCTACCAAGATGGGATCGGTACGTCAATAGGAGGTACCTACTATTACACACACCCGTCACCGGGGAATTGGGTACATGTAGTGTTGGAGGGGCCGTATATCAGCCTAGCCTCGGGTGCGGGTACGAATACCTTAGCAGTGGGCTTCGGGCAGTATAGCGAAGGCGTGGAACTGGAATTCGCCGTGGCTAATTTTCGGGTGTGGGAGATCGGGGCCATCGGCTCCTGGAGCGCTTCCCAGGCCGGTCGCCTTGGCCCGCAACTGCGGGACCGCAGCCCGCACCGTTACGACGGCCTGCTCGCTGCCAGCGGCTGCACCTGGACCGCGCTGACCGGGCGGGACGCGATCCGCGCGCGCGCGGTCGATGCCTCGTCCAGCATGTACCTCTTGCGGGCCGGGGACATCCTGCCCGCCGCCTGCGTCGTCACCGCGCTCGTGGTGGACGGCGCTCCCGTTGCCCTGAGCGGGGCGCAAAACGCCGCCCTGCGCCGCATCCGGCTCGCCCCCAGCGGGGCCGACCTGCTCGTGCAGCGCTCGGACGGCACCACCCACGCAACCCTTGCCACCGTCACCCCGGCCAGCCTGGCCGACGTGGACCTCCTCCTGAACATCCAACTCGATTAACATGACCTTCGACCGCATTGACCTGCTCGCCCCGGGTGACGCCCGACTCATCTTCACCGTTCCCGGGGGCGAGACCGACCGTCCCCTGCCCGAGGGCCAGCGCCCACCCGCCACCGCCGTGGCCATCGCCCTCGACCTGGACGCCGGCGAGCTGACCGCCACCCTGGAGGACGGCTCGAGCGAGGTGATCGCTCTCAGCGCCGCCGACATCGCCGCCGTTGCCGCCGCCCCCGTGGTGGAGCCGCCCGTCGTCCCGACCTCGGTGCGCAAGATTCAATTCGCCCTCCAGTGCCTCGCGATGGGGATCGACATCGACGCGCTCCTGGCCGCGATCCCCGAGGAGACCGAGCGCAAGGTCGCGCAGGCCCGCTGGAGCGGCGCGACCGTCATCTTTCGGGCCGATCCGCTCGTGCTGATGCTGGCCGCAGCCCTCGAGATGACCGAGGCCGACCTGGACACCGCCTTCATCGCCGCCGCCACTCTTGACCCGATCCCTTCATGAGCCAACCCACTCCAATCAAACCCGCATTCCCGCATCCAGGCGGAAAAACCCGCCTGCTTAAACACATTCTCCCGGCAATCCCGCCTCACCGCGTCTATGTGGAGCCGTTCTGCGGCGCGGCCGCTGTCCTCCTGGCCAAGGAGCCAGCCCGGTGTGAGGTTATCAACGACCTCGATGGCGAAATGGTGACTTTCTACCGCTATGTGCGCTGGCACCGGAATGCCCTCCTGGCCGAGCTGGCCAGTTGGCCAGGCAACGCCCGCCGCGACTTCGCCGACCTGCTGATGAACCCCGGCTACACGGACCTGCAGCGGGCAGCCCGCTGGTATTGGCTGAAGGTGGCTTCTTTCGGGGCACAGGGGAAAACATGGGGCCGCGACCGCAACTCCTATCACGGCTTCGACCCGGTGCGCCACGGCAAGCTGATCGACCGGCTTGCCCGGCGCCTCAGTCATGTCATGATCGAGTCCCGGGATTTCGAAGAGGTAGTGGCCTTCTATGACGGCCCGGATACTTTTGTTTTCCTCGACCCGCCCTATGTGCAGTGCGGAAAGACCGCCTACCATCCTTTCCAGCCGGAGGACATGGCCCGCGTGCGCCGGTGCCTCGATCGCCTTCGCGGCACCTGGCTCCTGACCTGCGATGACTCACCGGCTTGCCGTGAGATATTTGCCGGACTGCCTTACCGCGAGATGTCCATCCGCTACTCCCTGAACAAAAACTCCGGTGGAAAAGTCTCCGGCGAACTGCTCATCCTCCACCCATCCCTCGCCGCCGCCACAGACCGGTTACTCCCTCTTCCCGATCTCGGAAATAACCGTGCAGCCTGACTGAACTGCCCTTTCAGGCCATCTTCTCACGCCCCTGCCTGGTTCCCTCCAGCAGGGGCGTTTTCCCAAACCTACCAAATTTTTTCCCAAAGCCGACCGGGCCTTACAGTTGGTGGATACGTCCGCCAATGCGTTAGCGATGGCGTCGAGTAAATGGGGATAGTTTCGTGCCTGGATCTTTCGCAGGATTGCCTTGAGCTTGCTCCACATCATTTCGATGGGATTGAGGTCCGGGGAGTAAGCCGGCAGGAAGCGGACTTGGGCCTTGGCCTGCCGGATCAGATTGAGGGTGTCCTCGTTTTTATGGGCGCGCAAGTTGTCCATGATGACGATGTCTCCGGGACGCAGGGAGGGGACGAGGATCTGGAGCACATAGGCTTGAAAGACCTCGGTGTTAGCCGCGCCCTCAACACTCATGCAGGCGGTGGTGCCGTCCAGGCGCCCGAGGAGATCATCGTGGTGGTGTGCCAGTGTCCATGCGGAGCATGGCAGAGCAGACGTTGGCGCCCGAGGGGCGCGACCCCGTAACCGGGTCAGGTTGGTCTTGGCCGCCGACTCGTCGATGAACACGAGCCGCGCCGGGTCGAGGCCGCCTTGGCTGCGCTTCCAGCGGCGGCGGGCTTGCGCGATATCGGGGCGGTTTTGCTCGGAGGCATGGAGCGTCTTTTTTTATATGTCAGCCCCAGCTTGTCCAGAGCCCAATGGATCGCTCCGACCGTATAGCCTAAGTCCAGACGCTCCTTGATTTCGGCCAAGGTCAAGTCCGGATGCTGCCCCACCAATGCCTTCAGTTCCGGCCCATGATCAGGCAATAAGCGTGCCTTGCGGCCCGAAAACCGATGCCGGGCTTCGATCAGGCCAGTCCGGCGCCGTTGCTGGATCAGCTTCTTCACCATCCCCAACGACACCCGGAAACGCTGAGCCACCTCGGCCTGCGTGCACTTGCCTTCATCGTAGCTCTCCACGAGCCGCCGTCTCAAATCCAACGATAGCGTTTTCATCACTACCCACTACCAGATCCCAGAGAAAATAGCTACAGTTTTATTTGAAACGCTCTAAAT
>NZ_JACHVB010000005.1 GCF_014230085.1 Ruficoccus amylovorans
GTAACCGTCCGGGCTTGGTCCCACTTTTCAAAGCAGGCAGTCTGGTGTAAGATTTGTGGATGGATTTGGAGTTGGTGGATACGGGGGCGAAGCGCGACAGTCGGGGTCGTCGGATCGAGAGTCGTGAGGAGCGTGAGCGTTTACTTGAGAGCTACGATGGGAGCGGATTGACGCAGAAGGCCTTTGCGCGGCGCGAGGGAGTGGCCTACAACACGCTGGTGTACTGGCTCAAGCAGCGTCGCGAGCGCAGTCAGGCAGGTGGAGGCGTCGAGTCTAAACCTCTTTTCCATGAGATGACGGTGCCGTCCTGCGGGGCCTCTTTGTTGGAGGTATGTTTGCCGGAGGGGCTGATCTTGCGCGGGGGCGATGCGCAGTCGCTGGCGGCATTGGTCAAGGCGTTGCGATGCTGAGCTTGCCCCATCAGCTGCGAGTTTTTGTGGCGGTGGAGCCGGTGGACATGCGCAAGCAGTTTGACGGGCTGTGGGCGGTGGCACGGGACCACTTGGGCGAAGATCCCAAGGGCGGGGCGCTGTTCGCCTTTACGAACAAGACGCGCAACCGCCTAAAGCTGCTGTATTTTGACGGGACGGGGGTGTGGGTGTTTGCCAAGCGCATCGAGCAGGGGCGGCTGAGCTGGCCGATCGGCAGCGACACACGCAAGCTGACGATCACCCCGGCGGCGATGACCATGCTGATGAACGGCATCGACCTGAAGCAGGGGACGCTCAAGGCGTGGTACGAGCGTTAAAATCAGCACGGTTCTCAACACTGTCTTGACGGCCATCGTATCATGTTTTGGATACAGGCATGGACAGCGACGCGGGCTCCCCGGATGTGGAACAGTTGCGGCGCATCGTCGATGAGCAAAACGGCGTGATTGCGGTTTTACGCGAGCAGGTGGACTGGCTCAAAAAGCAGCTCTTCGGGGCGGGCAAAAGTGAGAAGCTCGACAGCGCTCAACTGCGCTTGCGCCTGGACGACCTGGAGCGCCAACTCGAAGCGGTCGAAAAACAAAGTATCGCTTACGAACGTCGTGCCCCCAAGGCGGGCAAACATGAAACGCCTGCTGAGCGCTTCAAGGACCTGCCGGTGGAGGAGACCGTGGTGATTGAGCCGCCGGAGGTGCAGGCCGAGCCGGAAGCCTTTGAGAAGATCGCCGAAGAAGAGACCCTTGAAGTCGATATCCACCCGCCGAAGCTGTTTAAACGCCGCCTCGTTCGCCCCAGGTATCGCCGCAAGCTTGACCGCTCGCAGCCGCCGGTGGTGGCCCCCGCGCCCAGGCGCGTGATCGACGGCAGCTACGCTTCGGCGGGCCTGTTGGCCTGGATCGTTTTAAGCAAATACGTGCAGCACCAGCCGCTTTACCGCCAGGAAAAAGCCTCGTCCATGTGGGGCGCACCTTTGTCACGAAAAACCATGACAGACTGGGTCGAGGCCGTAGCCGAGTGGCTCAAGCCCATCTACAACTACATGCGAACGGACTTGCTCGCGGGCCCCTACATCCAGGCGGACGAGACGCCGGTGCGCTACTGCGACTCCGACCACAAAAAAGGCAAAACCGAACAGGGCTGGCTCTGGGCCATCTCGCGGCCCGGCGGCGACGTCGTCTTTGACTGGCGGCTCTCTCGCCGACACGGCGAGCTGACGTCATTGCTGGACGGATACACCGGCCTGCTCCAGTCCGATGCCTACGGCGCCTACGAAGACTATGCCTCGGGCAACAAGGACGTCATCGCCCTGGGCTGCATGGCCCACGTCCGGCGCAAGTTTTACGACGCCCTCGCCTCCAACAAACGCGAAGCCACCCTCGTGCTCCGACTCATGGCCAGGCTTTACGAACGCGAGGCCACTTACCGCGAAGAAAACCTCGTCCCCGACGAGCGCAAACGCCGCCGTCAGCGAGAAAATGAGATCACGCTGACCCGCCTGCAAAAGGTCATCTCCCTCGCCAGCCGAAAGGCCCTCCCCAAGTCCGCCCTCGGCAAGGCCTGCGCCTACGCCATCTCCCAGTGGCCCCAGCTCGTTGCCTTCCAAAAACACGGCATCGCCGAGATCGACAACAACCTCATGGAAAATGCCATCCGCCCCTCAGCCCTGGGAAAGAAAAACTTCCTCTTCATCGGACACCCCGAGGCCGGCCAACGATCCGCCATCATCTACTCCATCGTCGTCTCCTGCCAGCGCCACAACATCGAACCCTTCCAATACCTGCGCAACATCCTCTCGCGCCTCCCCAATATGACCAACCAGCACGACATCAGCGCTCTGTCACCTGCCAAATGGTCACCAATAGCAACCCAAGCCTGAATCCAAATCGTAACCAGTGGGAAACCCCAAGGGTTACCAGAGAGAAAAATCCACCCTCACAAAGGCAACTCAAGCAGGACACACTCCGGACGCTTACGTTTCAACACACCCAAACCCTCTTGCAATAAAAGCGGCAGCCAAAGTGCTACTCCAACTGCACGCAGGCTTGCTCGACCATGTTCCAACGACCACGGGCCAAGCTCTGATCAAGGAAGACCTGAATCGTTCCATCTCACCGGCAAGGACGACCTCCGCCATGCCCCCGAGACAAAAGCCCGCAAGCCCGCTGCGACGGTAACGCTAAAACCGACTTTGCACCGCCGCGCGAGAGCGCCCCACGAAGGCCGCGATATGCTCAACGCCGTTCTCAACAAGGAAGCCTCGCTTCAAGACTATCAGACGCTCCTTCCCCCAACTACTCTGAACCGTCGCAAGACGCTCACTCGATCCCGGTCAGCCAGTGTCCCAAATGATCCCCGTCTGCGTGAACCATTCGTTGAAGTAGCGTAACTTGAACATGATAATTCTGATAAAACTGCGACCGGGCTGTGTGGCACATCTGTCTGCCTTTAGATAGTCGTCCCTGAAAAAGCCTCCCTCAAACGGCGCTTTTGATTTTGAGGGGTTGGTTGGTGTCTGGGTACAGGAGGGCCGCCCATCGGATGAGGGTATGCCAAAGGGTGTTTAACCACAGTTTGAGGTTCCAGGCGGCGGATGCGAGGGTGAGGTTGATGGCGGAGCCAGCGGGGCTCCCTTGCGGAAGCAGCGGATGAGGCGGTGGTCAGCCTTGAGGTGGCCGATGCCGGGCTCGATGTAGAGCGTCTTGATGCCCGCGTCGGCATACCAGTCCGCAGACTCTTTTCGATAAACTCCGAGCCGTTGTCAGAACGGATATGCTCGGGACTGCCGTAAGCACTGATCAGCTCGCTCATGACGGCTCTGACTTTGGCGGCGTTGAGGTGGCGATCAACATGGATGCACAGACACTCGCGGGTGTACTCATCGAGTATCGTGAGCATGCGGATGGAGCCTCCCTTGGCCGTGCGGTCGGCCACTACCGAGCGCGAAGCGCGACATGCTCACGAGAAAACAAGTCGCAGGCCCGTAATATGCGGATCTTCTGTTCGGTACTGTATCGCTTGCCTTTCATACTCTGAGTTCTTTCTAAACACTCAGACTAGCTTTGCAAGTGGCTCAGTTTACGTAGACACGGTCAAAAGCGAAACTGGCCCCACTTTTGGACCCGCTCAGGAGGGAAAAGCCACTTTGGGAAGGGAGTCTCAAACGAAATGGTACGGTTCCAGGAGGTCACGCCATTTTCGGGTGGCGAAGTAATTTCGGGCCGATTGCCCGGGAAGCGGCATAAATAAAGGCCCCGGTGGATACTAGGGCCTTATAAATTGGGTGCAGGGCTTGGATTTGAACCAAGGACCTTCAGGTTATGAGCCTGACGAGCTACCGAGCTGCTCCACCCTGCAACAAAGTGAAAGCGCTACAGCATCATTTATTGGAATCTTTGCAAGAAGTTTTTTGTTTTTTTTCATACAAAGACCAAAAACGGCGAAAACATCTCTTTCCTCCCGGCTCAGTTCTATTAATAAGGAGGTCCTCTCGTTGAAAAAAAAGTTGCCTTCCCCCTTCAGCGGCCTATCGTCCTCCCTCTTCTAATCCCTTGCCGCTCCAGGCAAACGAATAAAAACAACCAGATAAATCCATAAACCCAATGATCCAAGATCTGCCACGCAAAACGCAGATACGGAGCCCAAGATATCATGAACATCACGATTAAAGACCTCCTCGACGCCGGCGTACATTTCGGACACCAAGTCCGCCGCTGGAACCCGAAGTCAAAGCCCTACGTCTACGACCACCGCCACGGCATCTCCATCATCAATCTGGAGAAGACTTACGGCCTGCTCGAAAAAGCCTGCGATTTCGCCGAGCAACTCGTCGCCTCGGGCAAGGACATCCTCTTTGTCGGCACCAAGCGCCAGGCCCAGGAAATCATCCGCGAGGCCGGCAACACCGTCGGCATGCCCTTCTGCGCCAACCGCTGGCTCGGTGGCACCCTGACCAATTTCCAGACCGTCGAGAAGAGCCTTGAAAAGTACAAGCGCTTCCTCGCCATGGAAGCCGACGGCTCGCTCCAGAAGCTCCCCGGTAAGGAATCCGCCGCGATCCGCCGCGAGATGGCTCGTATGCACCGCAATTTCGAGGGCATCCTCGAAATGAAGAAGATCCCGGCCGCCCTGTTTGTCGTTGACGTCAAGACCGAAGCGATTGCCGTGGCCGAAGCCAAGCGCCTGAAGATCCCCGTGGTCGCGCTGGTTGACACCAACTCCGACCCGACCCAGGTCACCTACCCGATCCCGGGTAACGACGACGCCGTCAAGGCTGTCCGCCTGGTGGTAGAAGTCATCCTCGAAGCGATCCAGAACGGCCTCGCCCGCCGCGCCGAGCCGGTCATCCCCCAGAAGGACATCACTCCGATCCTCCAACGCGATTTCACCGAGGCACAGCCCGAAGTAACCATTTCTCCCGACCTGATGGTTGATGAGGAAGAGGTGAAGCAGGAGCAGGCTCCGGCCGAGCAAGCAGCTCCCGCCGCCGCTGAAACCACCACCGAAGAAAACAAGTAATTAGACGCTAACCCAGCTGAACAATGGCAACTATTTCCGCAAGCATGGTAAACGAGCTCCGTAAGAGAACCGGAGCTGGTCTGATGGACTGCAAAGGCGCTCTCGTCGAAGCCAACGGCAACGAAGAAGAAGCTATCGCTATCCTGAAAAAGAAGGGCATCGCCAAGGCTGCCAAGAAGGCCGGTCGCGAAGCCGCTGAAGGCATCGTCGAGTCCTACATCCACATGGGTGGCAAGGTCGGCGTGATGCTCGAACTCAACTGCGAATCCGATTTCGTGGCCAAGAACGAGCAGTTCAAGGCTCTGGCGCGTGACATCTGCATGCACATCGCCGCCGCCAGCCCCATTGCCGTTTCTCGCGAAGAGGTCGATCCGGCTATTCTTGAAAAGGAACGCGAAGTCGCCGCCGCCCAGGCCGAAGGCAAGCCCGCCGCCGCGGTCGAAAAGATCGTCGAAGGCAAGATCAACAAGTACCTGGAACAGATCTGCCTGCTTGAGCAGCCCTTCGTCAAGAACACCGACCAGACCATCGGTGAACTGCTGACGCATAACATCCAGACCATCGGCGAAAACATCAAGGTCCGCCGCTTCGTCCGCTACGCCCTCGGCGAATAAGCGACAAAATTCAGCATCTGCACTTTCAGGCCCTGGTTCGTCCACGAACCGGGGCTTTTTTGTGTATCCCTCTCACCTCCTGCCCTTAGCACATGATAAGCCGACGCGCACCGGCGAGGCCCTGCTCAAGGCTGGTAAGCCGACATTGCATCCATCAGTGGGCCGACCGGAATCCGCTTCATGTCGTTAAAAATAAACTGCAGCCCGCCGCTTCGGCCATCTGGCAGGGGCACGGGGACAGCCAGAGCCGGCTGTCCGCAGAAGCTCGGGGGGATATTCAGCGTGAGCAAGCGGCGACGTAATTCGTCCGTACATTCGCTCAGCAGAGGAGTCGCGACGGGCGTGATCGGTGTGACCAGGAAATCGTATTTCTCGAATATGCTCATGTTCATCTTCCGGGTCTGCTCACGCTTTTCCCAGGCATGATGGATCGCCGCATCATCCCTGATCCGGCCCCGGTTGATACGCTCCCAGACCTGCGGGCTGTAGCGGTCCTTCATCGTATCGAGCCAGGCCGCGTGCACCTCATAGGCTTCGCGGTTGCGCAGGATGTCAAAGGCAGTCTCACAGCCCTGGAGGATTCCCAACCCCCAGTGCTCCAGTTCGGGATCGCGCTCCACTTCCAGGTAATGAACCACACGGTCGTAAGCGGCCCGCAGTACCGGGTCGATCTCGACATGCGGACTCTCCATGTAGGCCCCGCGCCCGAGTTCCTCCCTGGTCTCAGGGAGCAGGATCTGAGAAGCCTGCCGCATATCCTCCGCCGTGGAGGTGAACCACCCCACCCCGTCAAAGCTCGGAGCCAGCGGGAAGCAGCCTACACTCGACCAGGCATTAGGGGCGAGTCGCAGGCCGTAAAGCCCGCAAAAAGCTGCCGGGACTCGGATAGATCCAGCCGTATCGGTCCCGATGGCAAAAGGCACCAGCCCGGACGCCACCGCCCAGGCCGAGCCGCTGCTGGAGCCGCCGGTCAGGGCATCAGGGACGAACGGGTGCGGACAGTTTCCGCTATGCGGATTCTCTCCGCTGAGCCCAAACGCGAACTCATTGAGCTGCGTCTTGCCAGCGAAGATCATGCCGTTGTTCTGAATCGATTCGACCAGCTTGGAGTTTTCGGCGGGTTCGCCACGCACTTCATCCAGGAAGCTTGATCCGGCCCGCGTCGGCAGGCCAGCCATGTCGAAGAGATCCTTGACCACAAAGGGAATGCCGGGAAGCGCATCGGCGTCGTCGATCAATTCGAGTTGGTCACGCAGTTCGCGTTCGCTGGGCACGTAGGCAAAAACTGCACGGCGCAACGGCGCAGGCATAGTCGAGATACGGCGAACTAACTCTACGCATACCAGATCGGGGCTCTGCGACCAACGATCATGCCAGACCTCGAAATTATCCCTGTTAAAGGATATCCTGTCAGCTCTGGTTTTCACACTGCTTATAAATCGACATCCGTCCGTAGTGGTTAAATAACAAACAAGTGAAAACTACTCTAACGACGATGGCGTTTCAACTCCTCTCAGCCATTATTCTGGCGGGGTGGCTCGCGGGGTGCGACCGCGCCAAACTTCAGAAATCGACAGAACAGCCAGCAAAGGTAGCCATCACCGTCCAGCTCGACTGGGTACCCGAACCCGAGCACGGCGGGCTGTTCCAGGCGCAGGCGCGGGGCTTTTTCGCCGAGGAAGGACTCGACGTGAAAATCCGCCCCGGCGGAGCCAACGTGCTCGTCTTGGAAACCGTGGCCGCCGCCGACGCTCAGATCGGGCAAAGCTCCAGCACACAGGTTATCCGGGCTGCCGCCCGGGGCATCCCGGTGACAAACATCGCCAGCGTTTTCCACCAGATACCGACCGCGCTCATCCTCCATGCGGACAACCCGGTTGACAGCTTTCCGGCACTCGACGGGCAGACGATCATGGCCCGCCCCGAAGCCCTCTGGATTCCGTTTCTGAAGCAGCGCTACGGGATCGACTTCAAGGTGATCGCCCAGAACTTCGGGATCGGCCTTTTTCTCAACGACCCGGCCTTTATCCAAGAGGGCTTTTATATCGCCGAGCCCTACTTCATGGAGCAGGCCGGGGCCAGGGTAAAGCTCATGACTCTGGCCGAGGGCGGCTGGCACGGCTACGCCACTCTTTTTGCCAACAAGAAGTTTCTCGAACGGCAACCCGAGGCCGCCCATGCCTTCATCCGCGCCTATGTGCGCGGCTGGCGTGATTACCTGGAGGGTGATCCCACCCCCGGCAACAATTTGATGAAAAAGATGCGCACGGACGGCGTCAGCGATGAATTCCTGGCCTACTCGCGCGAGATGATCCTCAAGCACCACCTCGCCAGGGGGGATACCGCGGCGGGTGAAACCTACGGCACGATCAGCCCGGAACGCATCCAGTCCGAAATCGACACCCTGACCGAACTTGGCGTCCTCAAACCCGGCCAAATCACCGTCGAAGACGTGCTCGCCCTGCCCTTCGCCCCGGGTGGCACCCGAGGGCACTGAGGGGAACAAGTTCCCCTACGCGCCCAGAAAGGCCGCTACCCCTGATTGCTGGTCCAGACGGCCCCTGCAATATTCCCCAACACCCCAACCCCCACAACAAACAGACAAACGAAGTTCGTCCGAGTCGGCGTCAACCGCTGTTGCCCATGCCGCCGCGTTGGCGGCGGCATCAGTGATGCGCAAGCATCACAGGTGCAGGACTCTGTCCTGCCTGCTTATTGGTTCATCAGGCTTTGGCTGACGTTCATGATACTCATGATGATCCCGAGCGTGAGCAGAGCCACCATCGCGAAGGCCGTCCCAAGCGCGAGCCCGGCCACCAGCGAAGTGGAGAACTTGAGCTTCGCCTCCAGCTCTTCAGAATGGGTGGAGAAGACCTCCTGAAAGCCATTGACGAGACTGCCGGTGTTTTCCCCCACGCTGATGATGTCCAGGTCCAGATCGGGCAGGAGCTGGTACTTTTTAAAGGCCATCGAGAACGGCGCACCGTCGTTGATCATGGCGCGCGCCCCCCGGTAGCGCTCCAGCAGGACGCGATTGCCCAGAGTGTTTTCGGCCAGCCGGAGGCTTTCGGTCGTGTTAACGCCATTCCCAAGCAGGATGGAGAGCACGTTGGTCACGCGACAGATTTCCGCGTTGTAAACGAGGCTCTTGACGAGCGGGATTTTCAGCAGCCAGCGGTCGGTGGCCACGCGGCCCTTTTCGGACTTACGCCACTGGATAATCAGCGCGAACCCAATCGCCAGTGCCCCGAAAATAAACGGCCCCTGCGTGAGCAGGAAATCGGAAAACCCGATCAGCACGCGGGCCGCGAGGTTCAGCTCCGCGCCCATCGAGTCGAGCATCCCCTGAATGCGCGGCAGGAGGAAAAACAGGAACAGCGCCACGACCCCGAAAGCGACTACGATCAGGAAGACCGGATAGACGAGCGCGGAGATCATCTTGCCGCGCAGGTCGGCGTTGCGTTCGAGGTGGCGGATCAGGTTGTCGAGGATCGGGACGACGTTGCCGGTGGCCTCGCCCGCTTCCAGCAGGTGCGCCATCATCGGGTCGAAGGTCTCGGGCTGCGTCCGCATGGACGCGGCCAGGGTGTGCCCTTCGCTCAGATCCTTGTAAATGTGCGAGGACAGCTCCTTCAGCCCAGGATCAGTCATGCGCTGGGTCATCAGGTTGACCGCGTCGCCGACGGACATCCCGCTGTTATGGAGTTGGTAAAGCTTGCGGAAAAACGGCAGCGCCAGTCCCGACTTACCCCGGAAGCGAGAAGCCAGCGACGCGCGCGGGGCCTTCTGTTCTGTGGCAGAAGGAACGTCATCGAGTTCGATCCGTGAGCGTCCGCCGCCCTTTTTCTGGCGAATTTCCAGTGGCTGGATCTTCCGGGCCCGGAGCTTCTGGATGACTTGGCGACGGTCCGCCGCCTCCAGTGTCCCGGTGCTGGATTTGCCCGAAGCGTCGATACCGCGATAAGAGAAAACTGGCATGACGATCAGACGGCAGGCGGGGGATTATCGTCGGCATCGGAGGACTCGACCGGGGCTTCATCCTCCACGATCAGGTCGGCATAGCGCATCACCTCATCCAGAGACGTGATCCCGCGCTTGCACTGCTCCCAGCCGCTGGTCTGGAGCGTGCTCATCCCCTGTGCCTCGGCCTTGTGGCGGATGTCGCGGGCGGAGGCTTTCTGGATAATCATCTCGTGAACCTCCTCCGAAACCGGCAAAATCTCAAACAGCCCCACCCGCCCACGGTAGCCGAGCTTACGGCAATGGTCGCAACCGACCGGTTCTCGCAAGAGGTGACCGTTCTGGACCTCGGAGGGGTCCACGTGGAGCGCGACCAGGCACGAGCCCAGGTGCGCCAACTCCATATCGGCCTCTTTCCGGCAGTACGGGCACAGGCGGCGTACAAGCCGCTGGGCGATGACCAGCTCCACCGACGAGGCGATAAGGAAGGGCTCGATCTCCATGTCGATCAGGCGCGTCAACGCGCCGGGCGCATCGTTGGTGTGCAGGGTGCTGAGCACAAGGTGCCCCGTCAGCGAGGCGCGGATGGCGATTTCGGCCGTTTCGCGGTCGCGGATTTCCCCGACCATAATCACGTCCGGATCCTGACGCAGCACACTACGCAGCGTGCTGGCAAAGGTCAGACCGATCTCATGATGCACCTGCACCTGATTGACCCCCTCGATCTCGTATTCGACCGGGTCTTCAATGGTGATGATGCGGCGACGCGGATCGCGAATCTGCCGCAAAAAGGCGCTGAGCGAAGTTGATTTACCCGAACCGGTCGGTCCCGTCGCCAGCACGATCCCATGCGGGCGCGTAAGGATCTGGTTGATTTTTTTAATGTCGCGCGGAAGGAAGCCCAGGTCCTCGATGGTGACGGGCTGGCTTTTGTTACTGAGCAGGCGGAGGCTGACGCTCTCCCCGTACATGATCGGCAGCGAGGAGATACGGATGTCGATGTCCTCCTTGCCCACGGTGAAGCTGATGCGCCCGTCCTGCGGGCGGCGGCGTTCGGAGATATTCAGCCGCGCCATGATCTTCAGGCGCGAGATGATGGCCCGCTGAAACTGCACCAGGTTGTCCGGGACGCGCACGGGGACGAGTTCGCCGTCGATGCGGTAGCGGATGTGCAGGGACTCCTTCTGCGGCTCGAAGTGAATGTCCGTCGCGCGGTCGGCGATGGCCTTGGTGATGACCTCGTTGACAAAGCGAATGAGCGCGGCGTCTTCGTCCTCGGCCTGCACCTCCTCGACCGATTCAGAGAAACCCTCCAACTCATCCGAGTCGAGGCTACCCGACCCAACACCGAAGACCTGCGTGATGGTTTCGTTAACCTTGCCCGCGGGCCCGAGCGCCCAGTGCGGACGGCGACCGCAGGCGGCCACGATCCAGTCGTCCATGACCGGGTCCGGTGGCCAAACGGTGACGAGGTTCAACTCGCCCGCCGCTCCCCCGCCCTGCACAGGCAGGCACTGGTACTCGTGGATGAGGCGCAGCGGGAGCGTGTCCTCCGGCGCGTCGGAGAGGCGGATCTCCTCCAGTATCTCCAGGCCGCTGCGCTCGGCCAGCTCTTGCAGTATCTCAGCCTCCGGGCGGTTCCAGGCGACCGAGAGAAAGCCGATTCGCTCCTGCCGTGGGATCTCGCGAAAGGCTTCCTGCTGCTCGTCGCTGAGCCGGGAGAGGATCTGCTCGTCGAAGTTCGCTCTCACGGGCTTAGCGGTTGGGGCCGTAGGTTTTGTTCACGCGGCGGACGGGCTCGGTCGGCGGCTCGTAGATTTCCTTGTCGTAAATCTCGCTCATGTCCGGGTTTTCGAGGTACTGCTGCACACTCGCGCCGTTGTCGAGGTTGTGAATCGTGCGGTTGGCGATGCGCGTCGCGTCCGACTGCATGTAGATGACATTCGGCTTGATGAAGATCATCAGCTCGCGGCGGTAGTCGTTGTTCGTCTCGGGCTTGAACAGCTCACCCACCAGCGGGATGTCCCCGAGCAGGAAGACCTTCTGGTCCGTACGGCTGATGCTCGACTCCTGCAAACCGGCCAGCACGATGATTTCCTGGTCAGTGACGCTGACAAAGGAGGTGGCCTCGCGCTTGGCGATGGCGGACTGAGGCACACCGTCGATGGTCACGCTGCTGTCAGGGATGAAGTTCTCCACCTTCTGCTCAATCTCCATCTGTACGACGCCGTTGGAGCCGATCAGGGGGGTGACCGTCAACTCGATGCCCACATCACGGTACTGTACGGTCGTAGTGGTGGCGTCCGGGTTGATCTGCGAAGTCGTGCTCCCGGTCACAAAGGGGCGCGATTCGCTGACGGTGATGGTCGCCTCCCGGTTGTGCGTCGTGGCGAGGACGGGAGCCTGAAGCACCCGCAGTTTTCCGTTGGCCAGCGCCGGACCAAACGAGATACTGAAGTTCTTGAAGTCCGCCGTCGCCGTAATGTCGAAGGCCGGGGTATCGGAAATCGAAGGCGTGTTCGTGGAGAGCGACATGCCGCCCCAGCTCGTGCCGTCGCGGGTCAGCCCGAGCGAGGAGAGACCGCTGACTTCATCCCTGTCCAGCGTGACCTCGGCAATGATAACCTCGATCATGACCTGCGCGAGCACGACATCGATCTTGTCAATCAACTCACCGATCTGGCGGATGTCGTTCTTGGTCCCGTAAACAACAACCGCGTTACTGCGCTCGTCGGCCACGATCGTGATATACTGGCTGAACTGCAGGTTGCCCGCAGCAAGGTTATCCACCATCGTCTGAGTGGCCGCGCTTGGCGTAGGGGCCGGTGCGGCCGGTTGAGCCTCGCCGCCGGGCTGACCGCTCTGCCTGGGAGCACCGTCGCGACCCACGGCGTTCTCGGGTTCTTTCTCGCGGGCTTCCTGCTGGCCCTTGACCACGCTGTCGAGCAGGGTCTGCACTTCGGTGGCCTGGGCGTGCTTGATGTAAAAGACTTCGCTGGAGGTCTGCGGCTCCACGTCGATGTCAAAGCTCTCGATAATCGTGTTGAGTATCTGCACGTTGGTCGGGTGCGTCAGTACGATGAGCTGATTCGTGCGCTCGTCCGCCTCGATGGTCGTGTTGTTGAGGAAGTACTTGCTCAAGGCGCTGCTCTGGTTCAGTAGCAGGCTTTGCAGGCGGGACTGGAGGTCGCGTGCCTGCATGTTGCGCAACGGGAAAAACAGCACCTCCTCGTCGATGTTCTGAGGGGCATCGGCGTTGTTGAGCACTTCCTCGACACGCTGGAGATTGATCAGCGTATCGGTCAGCAGGAGCGAATTTGCCTTGGGCAGCGCGACGACCTTGCCAATCGGGCTCGGCGACATGATCGGCTCGATGATTTCGCCGTACTCCTTGCCGGAGACGCTCAGGTACTTGAGCTTGGTCAGCATGGTGTAGAACTTCTCGCTCGGCGGATAGTCGCGGGCGTTGCCCTCCAGGAATTCCGGAGCCTGCCGGGCCACATCCTGATAACTGACGGCCTTGATGAAGGAGTCGCCAATCGGCGTCAGGGCGATGCCGTTGAGGCTGAGCAAGCTCTCCAGCGCGATGAGCGCCTCCTGCTTCGTCATCGGGCCGCGGCTGTCGAAGGAGATTTTAACCGGCTGGAGATTTTGGGCGCGGATGATCGGCTTGCCCGAGATGGACTCGATCAACTTGAGCACCTGCTGGGCGCTCTCGTCCACCAGCAGAAGCGTGCCGACCGACTGGTCGCGCTCGCCGGGCGCGGGTTGGGCCGTCGGCTGCACCTCATCGGAGTTGGCCTCGCGCTCCGCAGCGGGAACGGGTGTCGAAGGCGTGCGCGCGGGCAGCGTCGGGCGGGGCACTGGCGGCGGGAGCGTCTGCTGGCCAAAAGCGATGCCGCTGCCGAAGGCGCACAGGGTCAGCAGGGCCGTCAGGCGTTGAAAAAAATGTGGGCGGGATTTCATGGCTCCGGGTAAGGTGTTGGCGCGGGCCTGCTCACTGCTGGCCTTGCGCTTCATTGAATTCAAACGAGTTGATAATGTAAAGGACGTCGTGTTTGTCGCGTTCGCGGCTGTCGGCACTGATGCGGATGCTCTCGATCTTGATGTACGGCCATTCGGACTGAATCTTCTCGTCGAAGTCGAGCAGCGCGGGAAGGCCGTCTTTTTGCAGGTTCACGCGCATGGAGTAGATCTTGAGTTTATCGTCCTCGCGGGCGCGTGCTGTGTTGAGCGTCGGCGTCACCCGAGAGCTGCGGGCCAGCGCGTCGATGCGCCCCGCCAGCGCGGGGCCGGAAAAGGTGTTCTCCGGGTTGAGCTTTTCCATCGTCTCCTGAAGCTCGGCCTCCAGCACCGGCTCCAGCGCGTACCACTGACGGTGCATGGCGAGGGTCTCACCGGTCTCGCTCAGCCCGCGGCCGACCTTGACCAGGCTCACGATCAGGAACACGCCCAGCAGCACCAGCGCGCACCAGACCATGCAGCACAGCAGGAACTGCTCACGGGTGGACATTTTTCTAAACAAGCGGCGGATCATGTGGCCTCCTCAGCTTCGGGGATTGTTCCGGCCTCAGCCGAAGACGGTTCGGGCGCAGGAGCGGACGCGGGGTCTGCCGCTTCTCCCGTTGCGGAATCAGTTTCCGACTCGGAAGACGTCGGTGGCCCCAGGTAACGCAAATCGAGCGTGAAGCGCGCCTCTCCGCTGCCCCGCGACTGATAATCCGGCGCGTTGATCTCCTCGAACAGGCCGGACTTTTTCAGGGCATCGGCGTAGCGGTTGACCTCGACGATGTTGCTCGCCTTGCCGCGGACGGTGACTTCGTTGTCATTGGACAATGCCACAGAATCGAAATAAATGCCGTTGGCCCCCATGCCGTGGCGCTTGACATTGTTCAGGTCGCCGAGGATGTCGAACGGCCGGAACGGCGAGCCCACAAACTGCTTCAGGTCGTTGAGATTCTGCTCCTTGAGTTCCAGCGCCATGATCTCCGGGGTCTGGCGCTCGATCCGTGCCAGGCGCGAGGACTGCATCACGCTCAGCACGCCCCAGGTAAAGCCACCCAGAATCAACACCAACGCCACCACCCCGGCGATCAGCATGCTCTTCCAAAGCGTACCGCTCAGGCGGCGTGCGCCCTGCTCGCTGGTTTTGAAAGTTGGGTCGCGCAGGTCGGCGGGCCAGAGCGTATCGACATTTTCGATACGGACCGGAAGGACCTCCTCGGCGGGCGCTTCGGCCCCCTCGCTCCCGCTGGTATCCACGTCCTCATTGTTCGCCGACGCGGTATCGGCCTCGCGCACGAGCACATGCTCAAAGACAACGCCCCCGTCCTTCTCCTCCCTGCCCTCGCGCAGCACGGGTAACCCGCACTCGGCGGCCTCGGTGGGACGCATGGCCGCGTAAACGGCAAAAGCCTCGGCCTCGACATCGCCCTCGGTCTCGATCACGCGATGGGTGAAGGAAACCGGCAGCGGGCAACCCTCCTCGTAGTTGGCGAGGGTCAGGCACTCGCCCTGAAAGATCGCCCGCGTTGAGCCAGAGGTTTGCAGCCCTGCCAGCAACGGATAAAAGCCCGGCAGCACAAACAACGCCTGGCCCCAGCCGTCCAGTTCCTGCGCGGAAAGCCGAGGGCGGCAGGCGGCCATGATCAGCAGCCAGCGGGACGAGGGATCCGTCACGTACCCCCAGGCCAGGTGCTCCAGCGAAAACGGCGACATGCCCTCCAACGTCAGCTCCGCAAACGACTCGATGTCCGCCGGGCGCATCCCCTCCGGCAGCGCGAGCGTGCGCGTGAAGAAGAGGTGGCCGGAGACAAACGTCACCGTACGCGGCGGAACTGCCGCATTTGCCTCGTAGAATTTTCTGAGCCTGACCATCCGTTTAATCGACCTCCATGCTCTCCACCAATTTGACAATGGTAAAGGGATAATTGCTCCCGCTTTCCGTAACGGAGCCGCTGCCTGAGGTGCCCGCGCCGGACCGACCGCCCGAGGACCCGCTGCCGGAGCTGCCCGGTGTGCCGGAGTTTGGCCCATCGGTGCCCCCGCTCTCCGACGCACCCGATCCGGAACGACTCCCCCCGCCGCTCTCCGACTGATCGGCCTCGCCGGTATTGACCAGCGCCGTCAGCAGGTACGCCTTTTCGCCGAAACTCACCCGCACCTCGACTTTGAGAATCTCGCACACGTAAGTGACCGCGGCGCTGCCGATGGCGATGCCCGCGAACGAGAGATCGTCCGCGCTGGCGTAGTACTCGTCGTCGTATGTGCCGACCACGCGGTCCCGGCCACTGCGGTGGTCGATGAGGTAGTCCACGTCGAATCCCGCCTGATCGGCGAGCGTTTCGAGCACGTCTTCGTTGGCGGTGTTCACGTTGGCGTCAGTGGAGGTGTGCAGAGAAAACGAGCGGATAAAACGGTAATAGAGCGAATTGGGCACGCCGTTTTCGTCAAAAAAATGGTCGCGGAAGCCCTTGATATACCGCAACGCCTCCCAACTGCTCAAGGGCGCATTGGCGGGGGAAAGCGGCGGGTCTTCGCGTTCATAGAAACTCTCCTCCGCGCCATTGAGCCGGGTGTCCTCGTCCTCGTCCATCCAGTCCAGCAGCGAGTCGCTCATGGTCTCGGCATCGCTGGTGTTGATGTCCAGGGTGTTGAAAAAGGCGGTCAGCTCAGTGGTGGTCACCTCGTTGAGCGGGAACTTGCCCGTCTCGTCCGTCACGGTGACTTCGATGGTGACGCCCTCCGGCCACTCCAGCGTCGAGGCGTAGGCGAGCGGATCGCTCCACCCCTGCCCCGGCCCGTGCAGGTGGCCGTCGATTTCCTTGAACTCGCCCAGCACGCCGAGCGTCGCCTCCAGCGCCGAAAGCCCCACATAGCGCAACTCGTCCCGCGAGACCTGGGCCGTCTTTGCCCGGATCTGCAAGGTCAGCTCCTCGACGACCCGGACCACGAGGACCGAGGCCACGAAGACCATGACCAGGACGATCATCAGGACCGCCCCCCGCCGCGCGCGGATACTCTCAGACCAGCGGAACATCGGCCTCCGTCGGTGGCAGGAGAATCACAATCGTCTCCGTGTGTTCGTCTTCGGGGTGGGTAAAAATGACCTTGATCATGTCGGGTAACTTGAGCCCGCCCGCGTCGGCGGTTTCCGGCTCGGTGGACTCCTCCCAATCGTCGTCGTCCGCGTCATAGTAGGCGTAAACGAGGCTCGTCCCGTAGGGCGAGAGCGGGGTGCGGCGCAGGTCGTCCGTGTCCTCGGAGGCCATGGCATCGGTCTGCCAGAGCAGGTAAAGCCCGTCCTCGCGGTCAAAAACCAGGTAGCACGTCACCGCGGGCAGGTAAGTCTCGGGCTCGACAAAGAGCGGCAACTCGCCCGGCAGGCGAAAACTCAACACCTCGTCCTGACCGATGCTCCGGCCGGGGATCTCCGCAAAGGTGACGGCTGACTCCGCCTCGTCGTCGCTGTCCCCGGTGATGGCGTTTTCGAAGGCGAAGGCGAGGAAACGCTCGACCCCCTCGATGTGCTCCTCGAAGGCCGGACGTTCCTCCAGGTTGACCTTGAGCTGGAAAATCCCGAAAATAAACGACGCGGCTGCCGTCAACAGCAGTCCTCCAAGAAAGATCGCCATCACCACCTCGATCAGGGTGAAGCCGCCGCGTCCGACTCTGTGTGCCCGCGTCTTCATAGGCCACGACGGGAGTTTTCGAGTTCGCGGGTTTTGTCGTCGAGCAGGGTGGAACGCTCGTCGGCGTAAGACCAGTCCGGGCGCAACACATACATGACCTGCTCGCGCCGGGAATCCTCGACCTGCTCCGGCGGGAGGTCTTCCCACTCCAGCGTCAGATTCAGGCGAAACAGGTCGAGGATGTCGGTTTCCTCGACCTCGGCTTCCCAGTGAATGTTGCCCGACTCCAGGGTCTTGATGTCGCCACCGTCCTCGATCTGGTCGCGGGCGGACACCTGGAGTATCTGCCGCAGCGCGAACCGGAACTCCTGCTCGCGCCGGGTATCCTCGCCCAGCGTGTCCATGGCGTGGATCGCCGTGATGACCGCCTGACTGAGCATCCCGACCACGCCGGAAAAAATCGCCAGCGCGATCACGACTTCGATCAGGGTCAGGCCCCGGCGTTGATGGCGGCGGGGGCTCATTTAAAAAGCTCCTTGCTGGCCAGCGGTCCGCTGGAGAAGGGGTCGAGCGTCAGGACCGACTCCTCGCCCGTGCGCCACCGGAAGCGCACCCGCGCCGGGGTCGATGCGCCCGAAGGGTGAAAAACCAGTTGCGGGACCGGCTCGGTCGCATCCAGCCCGCCGAAGCCCCCGATAGCGCCCTCCTTTTCCGCCGCGATGGGCAGGAACTCCACTGTCAGCTCCGGCGTGAAGTAGGGCGTATCCGCACTCTCAGGTTCCTCCTGGGCGGCGGCAGCCTTTTCAATCACCCGGAACTCCTCTGCCAGCGCATCGTAACGCAGGTAAGCCGGGCGGCTGGTGGTGGCGGCAGCGATGCGGGCCTCGCGCACGGCGCGTCGGAATTTCACCTCCGGCGGCGTGCTCTGGAACGCGGGCAGGATGGTGTCGAAATTTGCGATGGCCAAGCCCGCCACCAGGCTCATCAACCCGATGACAATGACGATCTCGACGAGCGTAAAGCCCGACGGTCGCGGCGGTGACTGGACATGGCGCTGGAACAAAGCAGGCGTTTGTAGAAATTACTCGTTAGCCGCGGGGCAAAGGCCATCCTGCGCGGGGAAGCGGTCACAACAGGCAACACCTGGAAAGGCCGGGTCAGTTCTCCCAGTTACCGATGTCGTCGGAGCCCTCCTTGCCGTCCGCCCCGAGCGACCACAGGTCGTAGCCGTTTTCGTTGTGCGTGCCGGGCTGGCGGTACTGGTAGGGGTTACCCCACGGGTCGAGCGGTTCCTTTTTCAGGTAAGGGCCCTTCCAGCGGCTCCCGGCGTTGGCCGGAGCGGTCCGGAGCACGGCCAGGCCCTGCTCCGTCGTCGGGTAGCCGCCCATGTTCAGGCGGTAAGCCATCAGTGCGGTCGGCCCGGTCGTCTCGACAAAGGTCTGGGCAATGCTCTCCTGCCCGCCGCCGAACAACTGGTCGAGCGCGACAATGCTCGCCCCGGCGAGCATGGCAATGAGCGCGATCACGATCAGGATTTCAATCAGGGTAAAACCGCGGCGGACCTTGCGGCACAGGCCGCCCAGCGCGGAGGAAGAGATTCGGTTATTGGTCATGGGAAGATAAGCGGAATATGGGAATTGAGCCGGGCTCCCGGCACCCTTAGTTTCTACCGCCCCGGCGGAGAAATCCAAGTTCTAACTGGGTGCGCATCATGGTATTGCTACGGCTCATGGCTAAAAACAGGCTGTAGCCATGAAAGTTGCACCCGGCCACAAAAAATCCCCGCCATCAGGCGGGGATTTCCAAAATTCACAAGGCTGACACAATTCAGGCCGCCTGCCGCCGCCGACGCAACTGCACCACCAGCAGCGCCACCAGCCCCAGCCCCGCCGCATAAAACGCCGGCTCCGGCACAGCGACGGTACGAATAGTAATACTGCCTTCGCCCCGTCCGACACCGTTAACCTCACCATAAACGATGGTATCGAGATTATTGGTCGCAATATTATACAAATTAGTGCTGGCAGTACCCGCAGGAATGGCACCGGGATTCCCTCCAAACTGCCACGACGAGTCACTAAGAATAGCCTGCTCGGTGACACTCAGTACAGAGTCAAGATCGAAGCTCGTAATACCCGGCAGCACCCAATAATAAACAACTTGGTTTACCGCATTTGAACCGGGGGCCACATCGGTATCAATGGTGACGTCGCCCTCGATGTAGCCATTATACGCCGGGCTTTCTTCCGCCCCAACTTGGCCACTATCCAACGCTGTAAAGTTGTTAAAAAGCTCAGTCAGATTAGTCGCATTGGCAGTCACATCAAAACCAGCGCTAAAATACCCCACCATGAACAAGGCATTATTATCAAAAAGCGTACCCGTAGAATCAGCGAGCAGGAATGAATCCGAAATAGGATCTACCCCTCCCCACGCAATATTTGTTTTGTCAACAGCACGGCTCACACTCGCCCCCGCGTAAAACAAACAGAACACTAATCCCAAAGATAGAAAATATTTTTTAGAACTCATCATTAAACGGTTAAAAATAGTTAGGTTAGGCAGATTCGTCTCCATCCAGAGCAAAAGGCTGCGGAAGCGTCCACTCTGTAGGCTCAGACGAACGGCGGTAAATGATAATCATCGCTCCACTCGGTATGCTGAGATCATCCTGAGAAATTGACGATTTACGAATCTGACGCCACCCATCATTGTCATATTCATCCGGCCAATCTTGGTAAAAATAGATATCAAATGCGTCCAATTCCGGACTGAAAACATAAACCAAGTCCGCCTTGGTAAAATTCGTCCCAGACTGCAGGACGGGATTAACCGGATCATACAAGCCGGATGTTCCCAAGGTCATCCCAACAGGAAACTTCATGTTAATTGGATTCAGGCCCTGCAAGAATGTCGTTCGAGCCGTCCCGAGCTTGACATCGCCCGTCGTCACCATGTTGACCGGTGCACCGCCTTCCCGTCGGTAAATCATTATCCCAAAATCTGGATCGATGCAGAGATTCGCCATATCGACCGTCGATTTACGGATTTGACGCCAACCGTCATTATTATACTCATCCGGCCAATCTTGATAAAAGAAGATATCCAGGTAGTCATCGACCTGCACATAAACTAGATCCGCCTTGGTAAAATTCGTCCCTCCGGTCAGGCCAACCTTTTCGTTACTGGCACCAAAGACATTGGCAAGCGTATGCTTCTCGCGGATCGCAAACGAGGCACCGATAAACTCGTCCATACCAGACAGATCTTCCCCAACGGTCAGGGTGTTTGTACCGGAATCCGCCCCGGTGGCGATCACATCCAGTATTTGCCCCTGCTTGTCACCCGAGGTTACTTCAAGGTAATACATCGGAACATCCTGAAAAACAGCTCCGGTCGAATCATATATCTTATTATACTTAACCACCCACCCTTCGTTATCATAATCGTAAGTGGCCCAGTCAGACGGCACATTCGTAACATCCAGAACAGAATAAGTATATCCTTCTGCTGCGTAGGTATTGATAGCACTGATTACTCCCGTGGCTTCAATCGGGTTCAGGGCAACAATGCCAATGGAGTGCATCCCTTCGCCCAAACTCGTACTAGCCGCCATGACCGGGTCGGTGTAGGCGGTATCGGCCTGGGAGGGGAGAGCGGCCACGGACAGCAGGCTAAAGGCGGCGAGCAGCTTGGATGCGTGTTTCATAGGCAAAGGGGAGTGATGGCGGTTTTACAATAAATCGGCGGGCATCCTGTTCTAGTTGAGACTCGAATGCAACACTATTTTCCCCGAAAGGATTTCCTGGAAGCAGTCGCTAAGGGTATAGCCTCAGCGGCTTTAGCCGTTTTTGGCATAGCTATGACATTCTTAAGCCACCAGCAAGCCGGAAGACAACTTTAGGGATTTTCTTTTTGACAGACCGGGTTTATTTGCAATTGTCGTCCTCTTTGGTCGCGGGCTGTAGCGCAGTCTGGTTAGCGCACTACACTGGGGGTGTAGGGGTCGGAGGTTCGAATCCTCTCAGCCCGACCATTTTTACTTTCTGCTGAAAATCAGTAGTTTACGACATTTTCGGCAAGCAATGAGCGCCGCAGTAAGAATAAAAGTAAGAATACGTCGCAGAGTTACCGCGATATATTCCGACGTCTAGCCCCACCCCTCCACCGGCAAAACGCCCCGTTTCCGGGTTATATATAGTTGATAGCGGAAGGTTCGTTATCTGAGACCCGGGGCGGATCGACCGCCGCCCGGGTCTTACTGTATCTGGACCGGTCGATGAACCAGGAAAGGAGGCGCTCCATGGCAATCGTGCTGGAGGCCAACTATTGCAAGAAGCTCGGTCTGCCGGGGTACTCGTCACACCAGTACGGGGTGACGATCCGGGCGGAGCTGGGCGACATCAACCAGGTCCCGAAGGAGTCGGAGCGGGTGTACCGCCTGCTCCAAACCTCCGTGGACCGCGAACTCCAACAGACCGGCTGGCTGCCGCAAGGCAGGCAGCCGGGCTCCGCACCCGGGCCTGCCCGGCGGTTGGACTCCATCCCCGCCGACGGGGTGGAGTCCAACGGAGCCGACACCTGGACCTGCTCACCCAAACAGCGTGAGCTGATCCTCAGGCTCGTAGAAGAACACAGCCTCGACCGCCGCGAGGTGGACGAGCTAGCCCGGGAACGCTTCGGCAAGGGCGTGCGCTCCCTCAACAAACTCGAAGCCTCCGGGCTGATCGACGAATTGCTGGAACGCCACGGGGCCAAGGGCCAGGCCGCCCGCTCCCCACGCCGGGGCAGCACCCGCCGCACGGCTCCAGCCGGGAGGGCACCATGATCCGGCCCGCCGATCCCGACCACCGCCCCCCGGCGGATGTCGTGGCCTTCCCGCTGCGCTCCAGCGACGGGGCCTTGGCCCACGTCAGCCCCTCGTCCATCCGCGACTACCTGCAATGCTCACTGCGCTTCTACTTCAAGCGCGTGCTGGGCCTGCCGGAGCCGGGCAGCGTGAGCCTGCACCTGGGCAAGGCCGTCCACGCGGGCATCCAGGCCTA
>NZ_JACHVB010000006.1 GCF_014230085.1 Ruficoccus amylovorans
GTAACCGTCCGGGCTTGGTCCCACTTTTCAAAGCAGGCAGTCTGGTGTAAGATTTGTGGATGGATTTGGAGTTGGTGGATACGGGGGCGAAGCGCGACAGTCGGGGTCGTCGGATCGAGAGTCGTGAGGAGCGTGAGCGTTTACTTGAGAGCTACGATGGGAGCGGATTGACGCAGAAGGCCTTTGCGCGGCGCGAGGGAGTGGCCTACAACACGCTGGTGTACTGGCTCAAGCAGCGTCGCGAGCGCAGTCAGGCAGGTGGAGGCGTCGAGTCTAAACCTCTTTTCCATGAGATGACGGTGCCGTCCTGCGGGGCCTCTTTGTTGGAGGTATGTTTGCCGGAGGGGCTGATCTTGCGCGGGGGCGATGCGCAGTCGCTGGCGGCATTGGTCAAGGCGTTGCGATGCTGAGCTTGCCCCATCAGCTGCGAGTTTTTGTGGCGGTGGAGCCGGTGGACATGCGCAAGCAGTTTGACGGGCTGTGGGCGGTGGCACGGGACCACTTGGGCGAAGATCCCAAGGGCGGGGCGCTGTTCGCCTTTACGAACAAGACGCGCAACCGCCTAAAGCTGCTGTATTTTGACGGGACGGGGGTGTGGGTGTTTGCCAAGCGCATCGAGCAGGGGCGGCTGAGCTGGCCGATCGGCAGCGACACACGCAAGCTGACGATCACCCCGGCGGCGATGACCATGCTGATGAACGGCATCGACCTGAAGCAGGGGACGCTCAAGGCGTGGTACGAGCGTTAAAATCAGCACGGTTCTCAACACTGTCTTGACGGCCATCGTATCATGTTTTGGATACAGGCATGGACAGCGACGCGGGCTCCCCGGATGTGGAACAGTTGCGGCGCATCGTCGATGAGCAAAACGGCGTGATTGCGGTTTTACGCGAGCAGGTGGACTGGCTCAAAAAGCAGCTCTTCGGGGCGGGCAAAAGTGAGAAGCTCGACAGCGCTCAACTGCGCTTGCGCCTGGACGACCTGGAGCGCCAACTCGAAGCGGTCGAAAAACAAAGTATCGCTTACGAACGTCGTGCCCCCAAGGCGGGCAAACATGAAACGCCTGCTGAGCGCTTCAAGGACCTGCCGGTGGAGGAGACCGTGGTGATTGAGCCGCCGGAGGTGCAGGCCGAGCCGGAAGCCTTTGAGAAGATCGCCGAAGAAGAGACCCTTGAAGTCGATATCCACCCGCCGAAGCTGTTTAAACGCCGCCTCGTTCGCCCCAGGTATCGCCGCAAGCTTGACCGCTCGCAGCCGCCGGTGGTGGCCCCCGCGCCCAGGCGCGTGATCGACGGCAGCTACGCTTCGGCGGGCCTGTTGGCCTGGATCGTTTTAAGCAAATACGTGCAGCACCAGCCGCTTTACCGCCAGGAAAAAGCCTCGTCCATGTGGGGCGCACCTTTGTCACGAAAAACCATGACAGACTGGGTCGAGGCCGTAGCCGAGTGGCTCAAGCCCATCTACAACTACATGCGAACGGACTTGCTCGCGGGCCCCTACATCCAGGCGGACGAGACGCCGGTGCGCTACTGCGACTCCGACCACAAAAAAGGCAAAACCGAACAGGGCTGGCTCTGGGCCATCTCGCGGCCCGGCGGCGACGTCGTCTTTGACTGGCGGCTCTCTCGCCGACACGGCGAGCTGACGTCATTGCTGGACGGATACACCGGCCTGCTCCAGTCCGATGCCTACGGCGCCTACGAAGACTATGCCTCGGGCAACAAGGACGTCATCGCCCTGGGCTGCATGGCCCACGTCCGGCGCAAGTTTTACGACGCCCTCGCCTCCAACAAACGCGAAGCCACCCTCGTGCTCCGACTCATGGCCAGGCTTTACGAACGCGAGGCCACTTACCGCGAAGAAAACCTCGTCCCCGACGAGCGCAAACGCCGCCGTCAGCGAGAAAATGAGATCACGCTGACCCGCCTGCAAAAGGTCATCTCCCTCGCCAGCCGAAAGGCCCTCCCCAAGTCCGCCCTCGGCAAGGCCTGCGCCTACGCCATCTCCCAGTGGCCCCAGCTCGTTGCCTTCCAAAAACACGGCATCGCCGAGATCGACAACAACCTCATGGAAAATGCCATCCGCCCCTCAGCCCTGGGAAAGAAAAACTTCCTCTTCATCGGACACCCCGAGGCCGGCCAACGATCCGCCATCATCTACTCCATCGTCGTCTCCTGCCAGCGCCACAACATCGAACCCTTCCAATACCTGCGCAACATCCTCTCGCGCCTCCCCAATATGACCAACCAGCACGACATCAGCGCTCTGTCACCTGCCAAATGGTCACCAATAGCAACCCAAGCCTGAATCCAAATCGTAACCAGTGGGAAACCCCAAGGGTTACCAGAGAGAAAAATCCACCCTCACAAAGGCAACTCAAGCAGGACACACTCCGGACGCTTACTCTTATTGTAACTAACCTTAGCTTGAGAGTGTGTTATCGCCCCCTGGGGATAAATAGCACTGGCAAAAACCAAGTACACATCAATTGAAGTCGCTAAACGATATAGCTCCCGCATGCACAAGGAAGGCCTCTAAAAAGTCCAGCCTACGCTAAACGTCCCTCCGTTCGTATTAATGTTTTCAGAGTAGGCTCCATTGTATTGCAACCCAACGCTGACATGCTTGCTGATTTCCAGGCGCAGGCCGGCATCCAGGCGACCCGTAACGTCATCCATGGGAAGCGACGTGGTGAAATTCGGGGTCGCCCCCGAAGCGCTGACCAGACGAGCTTCCTGGTTCCAGGTATTATCGGAAAGAAAGGTCACGCCAGCATTGACATAGGGGTGAAGCGCCATGCCGTTATCCAGATCGATACGACCGCCGATCTCCAAACGCGGCGTCACGACAAAGGTCGTCTGATCCCGGGACTCGACCTGTAGACTGAGCGAGCCCGCTCCGCTTTCGGTATAGCCCTCGGCAAAGACAGAAACCACCCCGAAGGAGATATTCGGACGCAGATAGAAGTAAGTCATGGGGACCGTGTAGTCCACCCTTAAGAGCCCGCCCACGCTATACACAACGGGGGAGCCATGCGCCGTCCCCCCGGTTCCGGTCAGCGTAAGGGCACGGCTGGTGTCATAAGCGCCGCCTCCCCCGAAAGCCGAGAGACTGAAAAGCCACTGATCCATCTCGTATTTGACAAAAACCGCCCCCAGAGCGCTGCTTCCATCTGCTTTGCTGAAGCCGTCCTGGCTCTTCAGCCAACTGTATTCGTAGGCTACGGCACCGCCGAGAAACCAGTTTTGAGCGATTTCATCCTGGCCGCCCACTTGCTGAACAGTGGTGTTGAGCCGGAAAGTTGGTAGCCCCCCATTGTTGCCATGCCAGGCGTTATCCCCACTGCTATGGAACCACACACCGGAAGTTTGCTCCAGCATGACGGAGTCCCCCCGGAAGCGTGCACCGTCGAGGGCATTGTCCCCGAACCCGATCAATTCCTGCGTACGAACCGCCCCCATTCCGAGTGTCACTCCGGGCGAGAGTTGGGCGAGTGCGCTGGAATAGGCACTCTGGCTGACACCAGCGGCATCAGCCAGAGCGTTTAGCACACTGCTCAGGCCACTGCTACTGCCGGCATCCCAGATAGACTGAAGATGGACGGCAACTGCCTGGGGATTATCTTCCAACGAAAAAGCGGACGTGGTGAAGTCGGCATTGGTGGTGACGACCCATGTGCTTCCGATCGTGCTGGCCACATAGCTTACGATCGGGCTGCCCTCGCTGTCCACGACGGTCAGAGAGCCGGCTGGCGCGTTATCAAACTGAAACACCGTCACGCTGCCCGGTGAGAGGCTGCTCCGGTCAATGGCAAGCTGGCCGTCGAGAGTGGCATTACCCTGCACGTGAAACAGGTCCGAAGCGCCAGAGTCGAAATCAGCGCTCATCTGTAAAACCCCGGTCGAAGTCTGGGTAAAGTCGCCCGTCACCGTGACTTGCTGATAACCGCCCGAGGCGAGCACCGTGCTGATGCGACCGCTGTTATTGACATTCGCCTGAATGGTATCGACCGCATACAGGGTATTACTGCTGTAATTGTTGAAGGTTCCCAGCGCACCGCTGTCGTTTTCCAAATCCACTGTACCGGTAACCGTCCCGTAGTTGTTCACCGTCAAGGTACTGCTGCCGGTATATTGGACGGCGACCGAACTCCCCGCATCGACCGTCGCGCCGGCTTCAACCGTGACCACGTTGTCAGCATCGCCTCCGTCCACCCAGATGGCGGCCTTCGAGTCATCGCTGGCAGTGACCGAGGCACCGTCGGACACATTCACGGTTACCATTGAGCCTTCACCATCCTGCCCCGAACTCTGGGCGAAGACACCCACACTGTCTGCACCAGTCGCCTGCACTGCGCCAAAAACATTGATGCCGACGGCACCTCCCGTGCCGCTTGCTCCCGTCGAGATCGTCCCGTTGCTACCGAGGTAGAGAGAGTCTCCATCAGCGTAAATGCCACCTCCCGCCCCCAGGCTCTGCGCAAGGATACCGTAAGCGGATGTTCCGCTCGTCGTTATATCATACACCTCGACGATAACCTCTCCGCCATCGCCCTGAGCAGCCACTTGTTCGCTCCCTGACAGTATCGACGAGACCTCCACGGAAGATCCGGACAGGCCGCCGACCAGTCCACCGCCGCCGCCGATGGATTGCGCGACAACACCATGAGCCCCGACTCCCGAAGTCGTGATGGCACTCCCCGGGGACAGACTAATCGTAACGTCTCCACCCGTGCTTGAGGTTGTCGAGGCCGCCCCGAGCGTGGCTTCGCCGCTGTTGGCGTACTGGGTATATGCGGCACCGCCGCCGCCGCCGATAGACTGCGCCAGGACGCCGATGGCGTTGTCCCCCGCCGTGGTGACATTCAACTGCGTGTTGGACATGGTGACAGTGCCGCCATCGCCCGAATCCGACGAGGAACTGCTTCCCCCTAAACGAATCGCGATATCCGTGTCGGCGTCCGGTGTGGCATCGCTGCTGCCCTGCCCGACAAAGCCGCCGCTACCTCCGATCGACTGTAGCAGCATGCCGTGAGCGAAATCGCCCTGCGTCGTGATGATGGCGCTGTTCTGGCCGCTGGACGCGCCACCCACCACGACTTCGCCGCCGTCGCCCGCGCCGCCCGTCCCGATCTGGATGCCGTCCCCACTCTGCGATGCGCTGACCCCGCTGGAATCGATATGGGCGAAACCGCCGCCTCCACCAATGCTCTGCGCCACGATACCCATGGCTCCCAAACCGGTATCCGCGGTGCCTGTTGAAATCGTAGCGTCGATCAGGTTCAGGAAAACCTCAGCACCCGAGCCACCGGCCCCGGAAGAACCGCTGCTCGTTTGTCCCATCGACACATTTGCCGTGGTCGTGGAGCCCGCCAGCACGGCGTAGGATGCCTTGCCGCCGCCACCACCGATCGACTGCACCAGGATGCCGTGGGACCAATCGCCCTGCGTCGTAGTCGTGCAACTATCGACCAGGAGATCAACCTGCCCGCCGTTACCGTCCGAAGCCGAGCCGCTGTTCTTGCCCAGTGTCATATCGACGTTGCCGTCACGCAGGCCGGAGAGCTTGAACTTCTTGGTCCCGGAGCTGGCTTGGCCGCCGCCACCGCCAATCGACTGCGCCAGGATGCCGATCGAGTCGGCTCCCTTCGTCGTGATCGTCCCGTAATCGTTGATGCTTACCGTTCCACCGCTACCGCTGGTGTAACCGGTATCGGAAATATCCACCCCCAGGGAAAGCGTTGCCGAGCCGTTGGCACTGCCGTCGGCACCATCGCCTCCCCCGCCACCGATGGACTGGGCGAAGATGGCGTGCGCGTGATCACCGTCGGTGACAATGGAGCCGACATTCGTCACGGCGACTTCGCCGCCCCCTTCTCCACCGTCGCCTCCCTTTCCACCGACGTTCACGGAAATGTCCAACTCGCTGTCCTTGGAATCGTTGCTGGTGGCGGAACCGCCGGTCCCGCCACCGCCGCCAATGCTCTGCGCCAAAATGCCGTAGGAACGCTCGCCGCTGGTGGTGATAACTCCACCGGCCATGGCGCTTTCTCCGTCAACCGTCGTCTCAACCGCCGCGTTTGTCACGGCAACCGATCCCCCCTGGCCAGCGACGCCGCCGGCACCGCCCACATTCACCGATGCCGTATATGTCTGGGAATCGTCACCGTCACTAGAATCGTCGCCACTGTCGCCCTCTTCGTCGCTTGCGGTGGCATAGAAAGCCGTCGCCGAAACGGTGCCGGAGCCACCACTGCCATTGCCCGGGGCAGAATCTCCTCCCGAGTCGCCGCCGGAACCGGAGTCGTCGCCATCATCATCGCTGGAAGAGCCCTTGGCGTCGGCGCTGCCGCCATTGCCACCTCCCCCGCCGATCGACTGGGCGACGATGCCCGAAGCATCCCCGGCAGAGGTAGTGATCGTTCCGTTGTTCGTGACTGTGACAGAGCCGCCATCACCGCCCGCACCGCCCGAGCCGCCGACATTCACCGAGACCGTATAAGTATCCTGCGAGGAAGCCACCCCGCCACCGGCATCGCCTCCTCCGCCGCCAATGGAGTGCGCGACGATTCCCTTCGAGCCGGCCCCACTGGTGCTGATTGTTCCGTTGCTCGCGTTCGTCACCTTCACGCTACCGGCCGCGCCGCCGGTGCCGCCGCTGCCACCCAGTGAAATCGTGAGGCCCACGCTGGTCGAACTGTCATCATCGTCGTCATCGTCATCGCCCGCACCGACCTTGGTGCTGCTGTTACCGGTGCCCCCAGCCCCGCCACCTCCGCTGATCGACTGAGCCAGAATCGCCGTCGAGTTTTGTCCCGAGGTTATGATGGAGCCGGCCTGGGTGTCACCATCGCCGTTAGTGATGACAATGTCCCCTCCGTCGCCCCCGGAGCCGCCCGTGGCCCCCATCGCCGTGGTGATGTCCAGATCCAGGGTCTCGCCACCGTAGGAAGTGGAGGTCGCGGTCGCATCGCCGCCAACCCCGCCCCCGCCGCCGATTGACTGAGCCAGGATCCCGTAAGAGGAGTCGCCATAGGTGGTAATCGTGCCGGTATTATTGCCGGTGAGCGTACCGGTCACGGAGCCGCCGGTTCCGCCACTGCCCCCGAGCGAATAGCTATAAGAAACGGAAACAGGGATATCTTCGACACCGAAAGAGTTGCTCTTGGAAGTGGCGGATCCGCCCTTGCCACCGCCTCCGCCGATGGCCTGAATCAGCATGCCGATGGAATTGGCTCCGTCGGGAACGGGGCCGGAAGTGCCCGCCGTGGAGGCATCGCCGGTGGTGATCGTACCGGAGTTGGTCACGCTGAGGTCATCCTCCACGTTGCCACCGTCACCGCCCGCCCCCCCCAGCGACAACGAGACAGAGACGACCGCACTGGAGACTTTGGCAATCGCGGCCCCACCGGTTCCGCCGCCACCACCGATGGACTGGGCCAGAATCCCGTCCGACTGATTACCGTTCGTCGTGATCGTCGCGGCCGAGTCGATCATGAGGCCCCCGCCGTCGCCGCCCTTTCCGCCGGTGCCGCCAATCGCGTCGGAGATAAAGGTCCCGTAGGATTTGGCGTAACCGCCGTTGCCGCCACCACCGCCAATCGACTGGGCGATCAGGCCTCCGGAGAAATCGCCCGAGGTGCTGATCGTTGTTGCCGCGTCCAGCGCAACGTCCACGCTTACGCCGTCTCCACCGCTGCCGCCCGAACCGCCTACCGCAGTAAAAACTCCGACCGCGTTGCCGCCGTTGCCGCCGCCACCCCCGACCGACTGGGCCAGGACGCCGATGGAGCCATCGTCATACGTGGTGATCGCGGTCGAACCGCTTGTCGTGACCGAATCGATTTTATCACTGTATTGGGGGTACTTGGAGGCGTATTGGGCAAGGGTGGCACTGTCGCCTGCGAGCAAGAGGTAAACATCACCGCCGTCGCCACCGCTACCGCCTGCGTCCCCGATGAAGGCCGTCGCGTGGGAGCCCCCGGCAGTCCCACCGCCGCCGCCGATGGACTGACCAATGATGCCGATCGAGCCCGCCCCGCCACCCTGGCTATTGCCGGTCGAGATCGTTCCGGTGTTGACAACGAGCACCGTTCCGCCGTCCGAGCCTCCCTGATTAGCGTTCGCGTCTGTCGAATTCCCGACCACCGTGCCGGTGGTCCATTCCCCGTTTTCCACCTCACCATCGACCGTCACGCGCATCAAGCCGCCGCCGCTGCCGCCGCTACTGGCGATTATCGCGTGAGCCGACGCGCCCAACGTGCTCACGCTGCCGGCATTGACCAGCACAACTTCCCCGGCCGATGAGCTCAGATTGCTGGATATCGAGGAGGCACCCAGATAGGTCAAGCTATCGTCCCCGCTATTGGCCACCTGCCCGGAACCACCCACGGACAGGGCTGCCAGGCCCACCGACAACTCCCCGTACGTGGTGACGGAGCCGTTGTTGGCCAGGGTAACGTCACCGGCATAGCCTACGCCCCCGGTATTGGCACTGCTGCTGCTCCCCGCCAAGTCCAACACGCTCGCCGTTCCCGCGCTGATGGCGAGCACCCCGAGGCTATAGGTCGATAAAACCTCACCGGTAGAACTATCGTACTGACCGGCGTTAATAACCGAACCACTCTCAAGGGTAACGGTGACATCCTCGTTCTGCACCTGCAAATCCGGCTCACTCTCCGAAGAAGAAGCTCCCGCCAGACTGGCCGCAATAATGCCCGCCCCGCTCGCCCCGCTGACATGGATGCCCGCCCCGGACTGAAGCGTGACCTCAACCTTTCCGCCCGCTCCCGATGTGCCCCACACCGAGTTCATGTCCTCTGTGATGTTGATCGTGCCGCCGGCTCCCCCGAGGGAAACGGCCAGGATGCCGACCGAGTTGTCGGAGATTCCTGAGATAATGCCGCCAGCCGTGACGCTGACATCACCGCCGTCTCCAGAGTTCCCGATTCTGGCCTTCTCGCCCTGCTCCTCGTAGCCGGGCATCCCTCCCTGCGAAAGCGCGTAAATGCCTGCCGTGTACATTACATTGCTGTCATCGAAGGAGACCACGTTCTCGATCAAGGAGCCGGCCCCGGTCGTCACGGTGACCGTGCCGCCATCCCCGCCGTCTCCGGCATAGCCGTTGCCTTGCTGCGTCAGGAAACCGCCATTGCCTCCGGTCGATTCCACCATCAAAATCCCCATGGCCTCAAGTACACTGGAGTCTCCAGAGCCGGAGTTATCAACCACCCCTTCTATCTGCGCACTACCGGAATGCGTGAAGGTAACCTCGCCACCGTCATAGCCGTCCAGCCATTGGTTCAAATTTACGTCTTCTGAGGGCACGCCGTTCACCCCATAGGCTCCGTGGGAAGCGGCCCAAATCACACCCAGCGCGTCCTGGGGGATATCCACCCAGGTGATGTTTGCCTGGTTAACGGCGTTGACGGCCATGCCATCGGAACTGCCATCGGGGGAGGGGGCCGAGGTGGAAAACATATACCCCTCACCGAGAACCGCCACGATGAACTGCGAGCTCGCTTCGCCCATGTAGTTCCCGCTGAGCGTGACATCCATCGTATCGGCCCAGGTCAGATCATCGCCCGAGGCCACCTGATACAGGGCTGGAACCGCGTTGCCCTCACCCACATCAAGCGTAAGGATAACCGTCGAGTTATAGTCGCCGGAGTAACTGACGCCCCAAGCTCCGTACTCATCGATGACCGAGGGCTCCGCCCGGAGAATGGAAGGCAGGCTAAAGGGAACAGACAGGAGACACGCGACAAGGATGGCTGATCGTTTCATGACAACGGATTTTCCTCGAAGTATAAAGGAATCTCCCCATCCTCAAGACTCGTGCGACAAGCGGTAAAAACAATCGACAAGCGGCACCCCACCCCACCCCCATTCGCAGCCTAGATGACACCCAGGGAACAGATTGGCAAGCAGGCCGAGCGGGAATACATCCTGCATGGGAAACGAGGGGTGACGCCTAAAAATCTGGCTCACAAAATGGGCGTAAAGCTCTCGGCCCTGAGCCAGCTGTTCCCCACCCGCGAGGACCTCATACTGGAAGTTTACCGTATCAATGTGCAGGAGATGAACCGGGAACGCGAGGAGGCGCTTGACCGCGCGTTAGTGGACAGCGGCGGCAAGCCGCTATCGATCGAATCGATAATGGACGCGCGTATCCTCCCTTTGGCCCGCCGATGCATAGAACCGCATAAAGGCGTGCAGTACCAGGTGGGGCTCTCCCGTTTTTTCACCGAGAGCTCCTCGATAAAAAACCGTATCCTTCACGAGCAATTCGCCGACCTGACTCAACGGTTTATCGATGAAATCGAACGCGCCCTGCCCTATTTGCCCCGGGAGGAAATCCGGCGGCGGTTTCAAATGACGATGGCCGCGATGCTCGGCGTCTGCGGCATTCTGGATATGGCCGCCTATGGCAAAGAACCCGCCCGGTCCGAGCAGGAAATGTGGAAAATGGTCCACGACCTGCGCGATTTTCTCTGCGAAGGCTTTTCCGCCCCTGTTCAAGATCGGCATTCGCCCTCCTCGATCCACCTTAACGACGGTGGCCGCCAATGGCAGGTTCCCCTCAAGGACATCGCCTGCATCAACGCAGACGGCGACTACAGCAGGGTGTACTACGCCTCTGGTGGGTGCGACATGGTACGCCAGACGATGAAAGCCTGGGAAAGCATACTT
>NZ_JACHVB010000007.1 GCF_014230085.1 Ruficoccus amylovorans
GTAAGCGTCCGGAGTGTGTCCTGCTTGAGTTGCCTTTGTGAGGGTGGATTTTTCTCTCTGGTAACCCTTGGGGTTTCCCACTGGTTACGATTTGGATTCAGGCTTGGGTTGCTATTGGTGACCATTTGGCAGGTGACAGAGCGCTGATGTCGTGCTGGTTGGTCATATTGGGGAGGCGCGAGAGGATGTTGCGCAGGTATTGGAAGGGTTCGATGTTGTGGCGCTGGCAGGAGACGACGATGGAGTAGATGATGGCGGATCGTTGGCCGGCCTCGGGGTGTCCGATGAAGAGGAAGTTTTTCTTTCCCAGGGCTGAGGGGCGGATGGCATTTTCCATGAGGTTGTTGTCGATCTCGGCGATGCCGTGTTTTTGGAAGGCAACGAGCTGGGGCCACTGGGAGATGGCGTAGGCGCAGGCCTTGCCGAGGGCGGACTTGGGGAGGGCCTTTCGGCTGGCGAGGGAGATGACCTTTTGCAGGCGGGTCAGCGTGATCTCATTTTCTCGCTGACGGCGGCGTTTGCGCTCGTCGGGGACGAGGTTTTCTTCGCGGTAAGTGGCCTCGCGTTCGTAAAGCCTGGCCATGAGTCGGAGCACGAGGGTGGCTTCGCGTTTGTTGGAGGCGAGGGCGTCGTAAAACTTGCGCCGGACGTGGGCCATGCAGCCCAGGGCGATGACGTCCTTGTTGCCCGAGGCATAGTCTTCGTAGGCGCCGTAGGCATCGGACTGGAGCAGGCCGGTGTATCCGTCCAGCAATGACGTCAGCTCGCCGTGTCGGCGAGAGAGCCGCCAGTCAAAGACGACGTCGCCGCCGGGCCGCGAGATGGCCCAGAGCCAGCCCTGTTCGGTTTTGCCTTTTTTGTGGTCGGAGTCGCAGTAGCGCACCGGCGTCTCGTCCGCCTGGATGTAGGGGCCCGCGAGCAAGTCCGTTCGCATGTAGTTGTAGATGGGCTTGAGCCACTCGGCTACGGCCTCGACCCAGTCTGTCATGGTTTTTCGTGACAAAGGTGCGCCCCACATGGACGAGGCTTTTTCCTGGCGGTAAAGCGGCTGGTGCTGCACGTATTTGCTTAAAACGATCCAGGCCAACAGGCCCGCCGAAGCGTAGCTGCCGTCGATCACGCGCCTGGGCGCGGGGGCCACCACCGGCGGCTGCGAGCGGTCAAGCTTGCGGCGATACCTGGGGCGAACGAGGCGGCGTTTAAACAGCTTCGGCGGGTGGATATCGACTTCAAGGGTCTCTTCTTCGGCGATCTTCTCAAAGGCTTCCGGCTCGGCCTGCACCTCCGGCGGCTCAATCACCACGGTCTCCTCCACCGGCAGGTCCTTGAAGCGCTCAGCAGGCGTTTCATGTTTGCCCGCCTTGGGGGCACGACGTTCGTAAGCGATACTTTGTTTTTCGACCGCTTCGAGTTGGCGCTCCAGGTCGTCCAGGCGCAAGCGCAGTTGAGCGCTGTCGAGCTTCTCACTTTTGCCCGCCCCGAAGAGCTGCTTTTTGAGCCAGTCCACCTGCTCGCGTAAAACCGCAATCACGCCGTTTTGCTCATCGACGATGCGCCGCAACTGTTCCACATCCGGGGAGCCCGCGTCGCTGTCCATGCCTGTATCCAAAACATGATACGATGGCCGTCAAGACAGTGTTGAGAACCGTGCTGATTTTAACGCTCGTACCACGCCTTGAGCGTCCCCTGCTTCAGGTCGATGCCGTTCATCAGCATGGTCATCGCCGCCGGGGTGATCGTCAGCTTGCGTGTGTCGCTGCCGATCGGCCAGCTCAGCCGCCCCTGCTCGATGCGCTTGGCAAACACCCACACCCCCGTCCCGTCAAAATACAGCAGCTTTAGGCGGTTGCGCGTCTTGTTCGTAAAGGCGAACAGCGCCCCGCCCTTGGGATCTTCGCCCAAGTGGTCCCGTGCCACCGCCCACAGCCCGTCAAACTGCTTGCGCATGTCCACCGGCTCCACCGCCACAAAAACTCGCAGCTGATGGGGCAAGCTCAGCATCGCAACGCCTTGACCAATGCCGCCAGCGACTGCGCATCGCCCCCGCGCAAGATCAGCCCCTCCGGCAAACATACCTCCAACAAAGAGGCCCCGCAGGACGGCACCGTCATCTCATGGAAAAGAGGTTTAGACTCGACGCCTCCACCTGCCTGACTGCGCTCGCGACGCTGCTTGAGCCAGTACACCAGCGTGTTGTAGGCCACTCCCTCGCGCCGCGCAAAGGCCTTCTGCGTCAATCCGCTCCCATCGTAGCTCTCAAGTAAACGCTCACGCTCCTCACGACTCTCGATCCGACGACCCCGACTGTCGCGCTTCGCCCCCGTATCCACCAACTCCAAATCCATCCACAAATCTTACACCAGACTGCCTGCTTTGAAAAGTGGGACCAAGCCCGGACGGTTACGTTGAAACAAAGCCGCCGGGGTGCTGAGGGTTCCTTTCTCCGCATGATGACTTCGGCTTGTAGAATCTGAGATTGAACCTGGGGAAGTTTCTGGAGGATCAGGCGTATTCTTAGAACTCATGGATAGTGTCCTCGCCCTCTAGCCACGCGATCATATTAATAACCAAATAATTCCAATTCTTAAACCCGGGATTCAAAATCGGCATACCCGTATCTGGCTCATAATACTCATGCATAATCCCTGTCTTATTGAGGTCTCTCCCGAACATATTGACTGTTTTTATAGCAAGCTCTCTCGCTTCTTCTTCATAGCCATAGTCAACGAGTCCCCTCCAGGTCATGTAGTTGGAAATACCCCAGACAGGCCCCAGCCATGACGACGGGTTTCCGGAAGCTTTTACGTTATACATTTTCTCCATTTTAGAAAGACTTCGAACTCCATATGGGGCATTGAATGTTCTTTCATTATTGTAGTGCTCCTCCACCATTCTTTTAGCTTGTTCGGGAGTCGCAATGCCCGCCCACATGGCCATAAATCCCGACCAGACCCCAATGCGCTGAATCAGACAATCCCAAGTCCTCGGAGCCCCCGAATGCTGTCCCCATCTTTCATTTTGAATCGGTAGGAGGTTCAGATCAACGCTGTAGTAAAAGCCGTCACGTTCATCCCAACAATGCTCACGGATCGCGACCTTTAGATTATCCGCATCTATTTTGTATTGTTTGGAAATCTCAACGTAGCCCAATTGTTCCGCCAGGTAGGCCATGGACTGGAGCTCCTTGTACATTAAACAGTTTAGATAGATGGAGCCAGAGCTGCGCGGGGGGCGGTAAAACGTGCTCGGATCATTGTCTACACCAATTCCCCTGCTGTCGTTCCAAAAGTAAAGGCCTGTAGCTCGATCGCGTTGATGGTATTGGTAGTTATTGACGAAATACTGAAGTTTATAAAAATCTTCTCTCAACCAGTCGGCATCGCCATTGCTCATTCCAACAAGAAACGCGGCATGCTGCGCCAAGCATGGCTTGTGCATGTTCGTAGAGTAAATATTGTCGGGCTTCAGCTTATCAATGTCTGTATCTCTTTTTACGTTAATGGGTATCCATCCATCAATTCCGCAAAAAGAAAGAAAGTTAAGGACGCAACCCTGCTCATACCTTACCGCTTTATTGGACAGCTCCTCATCCCCTATATTTAAAAGGATTTGGCGAATTGCGATATTACTGAGCCATGAATCCCAGTCCCATAGGACATCGTTGTATTCCTCGCTCCCGGGAGTCATAAAGGGATACGTCAACGCTCCGCCTTCCTCGCGAAACATTCCCGTATAGTCGCGATAAATAGATTCCTTGATTATCTGATAATGATATTTTTCGGTCTGGGCATTTAAGGCTGATGTCGAGGCGACAATAAAAATCAACGAGAGCCAAGTCTTTATTCTTATCATGTTTACCAATGAGACTAAGAGTTCGATGCGGAGGTCGAGTTGATGGCTATGTGCAATATTCTCCCGGCGCCGGGTGGTTTCATAGTTAGCCATGCGGAAGATTCGCTTATTTCTATTCTTCGGTCATGTCTGGGTCCTCGACCATTTCAATATGACCATCCAAAAATAAAACTACACGCTCGCCGGCGTAAATATCTTCCGCCTCTGGATGCCCCCTGGCCTCCTCAAACGATGTTCGGATCATCCAGAATTCGCCTCCATCAAGGTTATCCAGTGCATAGTAGATATTGAAGGGGGTGATGGGTGTTTCGTTGGCCGGCTGACTCTGAACGGCTGAAATGTGAGCCCAAATTGACTGGCTTCGTCCGCTGGGTCCGGTGCCGACGTTATCCTGATTCGCCTCATAGACGATAGTCTGTTCATTGCCCTCTTCCTTGATGTAATCCAAAAACGGAGAAGGAACAAAGCTGTCTAATATGGTGTTTGTCGGATCACTGGGGGCTCCCATGTAAGGGGCAAGGTAATTAACCAATCCCCATTTCCCGTTGTATAGTGCGTTTTGCAATCTAAATGTTGGCCCTGGCATGGCACCCTTGTCTTGGGTGTAGATCTGCAGTGCCATTGCAACCGAGCGCATGGTTGTTATTCCGCTTGTCTTGTTGGACGAGATGCGGATATGGCTAATTCCCGCAAAAATAATGGCTGAAAGTATGCCGATAATAGCTACACAAGCCAGTAGTTCTATCAGGGTAAACGCGACAGCTCTTCCTTTTATTCGTAGCGGGGACTCTTTCATGGGAGACGCGCTTGTGTTATGGGGCACCGGGCAACAACACCTTCGGATATACATTACTCACATCGTGTTGTGCTTTGCTATCTTCACCGCTTTCTGCGATATATTTTCCTTGAGAAGAGGCTTGCGATTATGAGTGCGGCGATGCCGTATGTGGCGGAAGATGTTTCGGGGATGTTGACGGCGGTGAGGGAGACGAGGTTGAGTCTTCCTGTATTGCTACCGGCGAGCGGTCCGGCTGCCAGTCCCGTGATGACGATGGTACCGTCCGTGGGGGTGACGCTGGTCCAGGTGGCGACGGCGGAGACTGCGTCTGAGGAGGTGATGGTGATGGAGTCGGGGTCACCGGAGCCGGTGGCGATCTGCCAGAGGAAGTCGGTGGTGGTTCCGTCGCCCATGAGTACCATGATGTTGTAGGCGTAGTTGTCGTCGAGGTCGCTGAAGGTCAGGGTAAAGCCGAAAGCCTCGCCTCCGGCGGTGCCGGTGTTCTGGTTGTTGAACCAGATCCCGTCGGTTGTGGCGCTGACGGGGATGCCGGGGACCGGGTCGTGGTCATTGGACGAATTGCTGCCGGCGACATTGCGGGTGCCATTGGAGACATTGAGCAGGAAGCTGGAGCCGGTCAGGTTGCCTGCGCTGTCTTCGAGGTTGGACAGGGACTGCTCGTAGAAGGCAACCGCTCCGGTGGCGGCAACCGACAGTTCGGTGAATCCTGCCTCAGGGGTCAGGGTCGATCCGAAATCGATGTAGACGCTGGCTCCTTCGACTGTTGCGGCCGAGAGCGGGGTGAGGGCGGGCAGCATCGCGGCCGAAGCGGTCAGCGCCAGAGTCCTGATGGAGTAGAATTTCATAATGTAAACAACTTATTTGTTATTAGCGTTGGGGGTTTTCAATTAAACTGAAAGCATTTAAGAAGGATCGTGCTTCTAATGCGACGGAATTTTAAGCAGATTATAGCCCGAATAGTCAAGCGGTTTATTTGTGGATTCGATTTTGCCCGGGACTGTCGTTTTTTGGGTTGCGTATGTCGTAAAATAGGATTCTACCACTAGGTAAAATCCGCCATATTCCCCCAACCCGAGACCCTGTCCATGAACTATTCGACCCGAACCAGGAAGGCTGCCTGCCTCTCGCTTTGCCTTTTAATGACCAGCGCGGTGCCCCTCTTGCGGGCCGCCGACCTGGCCGAACCCCTGCTGGAGCTCCAGGACGGCGACGTCAACATACATGGGGTCGAGGTGGTCAAAATGTGGACCGCCCCCATGCCCCGGGCCGATGTCCTGGGGGCAGGCTACCCTCAGATCGAGGGCGTGCGCCACGCGCTGGTCTTTGCCGCCACGGACGAGACCGGCGGCTACAACCACCATGCCCAAATAACCGTGCACAAGGGTACGATCTACGCCCTGTGGAGCAATAACCGCCACTTTGAGGACGCCCCCGGCCAGCGCGTCCTCTTCGCCACCTCCCCTGACGGCTTGCACTGGAGCAGCCATGCCGAGGCCTTTCCCTCGCCAGGCCCCTTTAAGGAGAAATCCGAAACCGGCCTGCTGTTGACGACCCTCGGCTGGGTCCAGGTCGGCGACAAGCTCTTCGCCCTGGCCAAGCTCACCGCCATGGACGGCTTCCGCAATCCCGACAACACGCTCTTCAGCCCTACCAAGGACCGCAAGCGGGGCATCATCTTCGACAAACGCATCTACTACGGCATCCTGGCACGCGAGTTGACGGACGCGGGCACATGGGGGCCCATCTTCACCGTCGAGGGCAAACCTCCCGCCCCCGACCAAATCGCCTTCCCCGTCCTCGAGCACAGCCAGTGCGTCAGCCCCGGGGAGTACCAGGCCATCCTCGCTGCCAGCAAGGAGTACTCCTACCCCTGGAGGAGCCGCCTCCCGCGAACCCCCGGCAAACCCCTCCTGTGCGAGCCGAGCACCTACGCCCTCGAAGACGGCACCCTGGTCACCCTCTTCCGCGACGAGCGATACTCCCACCGCCTCTTCGTCAGCACCTCCCCCGACGGCGGTAACACATGGTCCACCCCCTATCCCACGAACATCCCCGACTCCCCATCCTACACCAAAACCATCGCTCTCGAAGACGGATCCGTCGTCATGGTCGGAAACCAGATCGCCGAGGAAAAAAACTTCGATAACCCCAAACCCGCCCACCTGGGCAGAGATACCCTCGTCCTCTCCCTCAGCAAGGACGGA
>NZ_JACHVB010000008.1 GCF_014230085.1 Ruficoccus amylovorans
GTAAGCGTCCGGAGTGTGTCCTGCTTGAGTTGCCTTTGTGAGGGTGGATTTTTCTCTCTGGTAACCCTTGGGGTTTCCCACTGGTTACGATTTGGATTCAGGCTTGGGTTGCTATTGGTGACCATTTGGCAGGTGACAGAGCGCTGATGTCGTGCTGGTTGGTCATATTGGGGAGGCGCGAGAGGATGTTGCGCAGGTATTGGAAGGGTTCGATGTTGTGGCGCTGGCAGGAGACGACGATGGAGTAGATGATGGCGGATCGTTGGCCGGCCTCGGGGTGTCCGATGAAGAGGAAGTTTTTCTTTCCCAGGGCTGAGGGGCGGATGGCATTTTCCATGAGGTTGTTGTCGATCTCGGCGATGCCGTGTTTTTGGAAGGCAACGAGCTGGGGCCACTGGGAGATGGCGTAGGCGCAGGCCTTGCCGAGGGCGGACTTGGGGAGGGCCTTTCGGCTGGCGAGGGAGATGACCTTTTGCAGGCGGGTCAGCGTGATCTCATTTTCTCGCTGACGGCGGCGTTTGCGCTCGTCGGGGACGAGGTTTTCTTCGCGGTAAGTGGCCTCGCGTTCGTAAAGCCTGGCCATGAGTCGGAGCACGAGGGTGGCTTCGCGTTTGTTGGAGGCGAGGGCGTCGTAAAACTTGCGCCGGACGTGGGCCATGCAGCCCAGGGCGATGACGTCCTTGTTGCCCGAGGCATAGTCTTCGTAGGCGCCGTAGGCATCGGACTGGAGCAGGCCGGTGTATCCGTCCAGCAATGACGTCAGCTCGCCGTGTCGGCGAGAGAGCCGCCAGTCAAAGACGACGTCGCCGCCGGGCCGCGAGATGGCCCAGAGCCAGCCCTGTTCGGTTTTGCCTTTTTTGTGGTCGGAGTCGCAGTAGCGCACCGGCGTCTCGTCCGCCTGGATGTAGGGGCCCGCGAGCAAGTCCGTTCGCATGTAGTTGTAGATGGGCTTGAGCCACTCGGCTACGGCCTCGACCCAGTCTGTCATGGTTTTTCGTGACAAAGGTGCGCCCCACATGGACGAGGCTTTTTCCTGGCGGTAAAGCGGCTGGTGCTGCACGTATTTGCTTAAAACGATCCAGGCCAACAGGCCCGCCGAAGCGTAGCTGCCGTCGATCACGCGCCTGGGCGCGGGGGCCACCACCGGCGGCTGCGAGCGGTCAAGCTTGCGGCGATACCTGGGGCGAACGAGGCGGCGTTTAAACAGCTTCGGCGGGTGGATATCGACTTCAAGGGTCTCTTCTTCGGCGATCTTCTCAAAGGCTTCCGGCTCGGCCTGCACCTCCGGCGGCTCAATCACCACGGTCTCCTCCACCGGCAGGTCCTTGAAGCGCTCAGCAGGCGTTTCATGTTTGCCCGCCTTGGGGGCACGACGTTCGTAAGCGATACTTTGTTTTTCGACCGCTTCGAGTTGGCGCTCCAGGTCGTCCAGGCGCAAGCGCAGTTGAGCGCTGTCGAGCTTCTCACTTTTGCCCGCCCCGAAGAGCTGCTTTTTGAGCCAGTCCACCTGCTCGCGTAAAACCGCAATCACGCCGTTTTGCTCATCGACGATGCGCCGCAACTGTTCCACATCCGGGGAGCCCGCGTCGCTGTCCATGCCTGTATCCAAAACATGATACGATGGCCGTCAAGACAGTGTTGAGAACCGTGCTGATTTTAACGCTCGTACCACGCCTTGAGCGTCCCCTGCTTCAGGTCGATGCCGTTCATCAGCATGGTCATCGCCGCCGGGGTGATCGTCAGCTTGCGTGTGTCGCTGCCGATCGGCCAGCTCAGCCGCCCCTGCTCGATGCGCTTGGCAAACACCCACACCCCCGTCCCGTCAAAATACAGCAGCTTTAGGCGGTTGCGCGTCTTGTTCGTAAAGGCGAACAGCGCCCCGCCCTTGGGATCTTCGCCCAAGTGGTCCCGTGCCACCGCCCACAGCCCGTCAAACTGCTTGCGCATGTCCACCGGCTCCACCGCCACAAAAACTCGCAGCTGATGGGGCAAGCTCAGCATCGCAACGCCTTGACCAATGCCGCCAGCGACTGCGCATCGCCCCCGCGCAAGATCAGCCCCTCCGGCAAACATACCTCCAACAAAGAGGCCCCGCAGGACGGCACCGTCATCTCATGGAAAAGAGGTTTAGACTCGACGCCTCCACCTGCCTGACTGCGCTCGCGACGCTGCTTGAGCCAGTACACCAGCGTGTTGTAGGCCACTCCCTCGCGCCGCGCAAAGGCCTTCTGCGTCAATCCGCTCCCATCGTAGCTCTCAAGTAAACGCTCACGCTCCTCACGACTCTCGATCCGACGACCCCGACTGTCGCGCTTCGCCCCCGTATCCACCAACTCCAAATCCATCCACAAATCTTACACCAGACTGCCTGCTTTGAAAAGTGGGACCAAGCCCGGACGGTTACCAATAAGAACATGTTGTTTGCGTTTTTTCTGCATACCCCCAGACCTCCAAAACTGTTGATTTAGCTGGGGCGATTCTGAGGTGGTTTTCAGAAAAAGGGGCCGGATTTTTGGCGGGGGCGTGGGGTCTGTGGAAAGGGGTGATTCTGGTGGTTGAAACTCAGAAAGCGGCCTTTGGCGGCGCAGTTTCGTAAGCTTTTGCTGGCAGCGAGTTACAAAAAATCCCGCTCCGGGGTGGAGGCGGGATCTTGTGTGGCGGGGTGGGTTGGTGCGCCCGCGACAGGGAAAAAATGGGGTACCTTTCTGAGGAATTTCCTGATGTGTTCGGGCGTGAGGACTTAATTAATGGTGCTTCAAGCATATTGAACAATAAGAGTTCTTCGACGGAATCGCGAATCTCAGCGATTCAGATGCTGGGGCATTCTAAAGCGACTCAGTCGTGTGAATTGTTGATGCAGATTCTCAATGATCGGGGCACTCCCGTTATTGTTCAGATCGCGTGCATTGGGGCTTTGGGCAATTGTGCGAAGGTAAGTCAGACTGAGGTCTTACACTCTTTGGAGCGCTTGCATCTGACATCGGATTTTGAGCCAATTGGTCGGCCCCCACTTTTCGTACCAGAGCGATGAGACGCTGGCTGGGTAGGATTATGTTGGTTGGGTTATGGTTTGCGGGAGTGCTTGGTGCAGTGAGCCCGTAGGGCGAACGGAGCCAAGCACTGCCTTGGTTTGATGCCAGAGTTTGGCAAAGGCGTCGGGGGATATAAAGCCCAAACGGCTGTGCGGATGCTGGCTGTTGTATTTGCGTCGCCAGTTTTCGATGACGACGCGCGCTTCGGTCAGGGAGAGGAACCACTCCTGCTTGAGGCACTCGTCCTGCAGGCGGTTGTGGAAGCTCTCCACGTGAGGGTTTTGCCAGGGCGAGCCCGGCTCGATGTAGAGGGTTTTGATGCGTTTGGATTCCAGGTAGTCCTTGGTCGCCGTAGCGATAAACTCCGGCCCGTTGTCGGAACGGATGTGCTCGGGAGCACCGTGCTTGGCGATGGCTTTGTCCAAGGCCGCGACGATGTCGGCTGACTTCAGCCCGCGAGCCACCGTCAGGCTGATGCACTGGCGGGTAAACTCGTCGATCAGACTGAGCACCCGCAGAGGCGCTCCATTGTCGGTGCGATCCGCCACGAAGTCCCAACTCCACACGTGCCGCGGATGCGTCGCCGCGGTCGGGATCTTGCCGGTGGACTTGCCCTGACGCCGTTGCCGGGGGCGCGGCGGCTTCACGCCCAGCCCTTCAGCCCGGCGTACCTTTTGTACCAGCTTGCGGCTGACCTGCCAGCCTTCGTTGGCCAGCAGCGCTCGTACGCGACGATAACCGTAGCGCGGGTTGGTCCGGCTCACCGCGATGATCGCACGCACGAGGCGAACCATCTTGTCGGTGGCGGTTTTAGCCCGGTAGCAGAAGCTCGACCAGTGCAGACGAAGATACCGACAGGCGGCCCGTAACGAGCACGTTCCCGACTCGGCCACCTCGCGCACCGCTTCGCGCTTGTGCCCCGGGCTTACCATTTTTTTGCGTTTACCTGCTCCAGTACTTTGATGTTCAAAAGCTGGTCGGCCACCAGTTTCTTCAGCTCGGCGTTCTCGCGCTCAAGCTCCTTCAGACGCTTCACATCGCGCAGCTCCATCTGTCCGTACTTGCTCTTCCAACGATGGAAGCTCGCTTTGCTCACATTGTGCTCGCGGCAAACATCGTCCACGCTGCGGCCTTCGTCTGCCTCGCGCAGGAGCGCCACGATTTGCTCTTCGGTGTATCTCTTTCGTTTCATACTTCTGGTCGGGTTCTACCCGCCAGGGTCTCAAACGCAATGGTACGATTCTAGGAGGTCACGCCA
>NZ_JACHVB010000009.1 GCF_014230085.1 Ruficoccus amylovorans
GTAAGCGTCCGGAGTGTGTCCTGCTTGAGTTGCCTTTGTGAGGGTGGATTTTTCTCTCTGGTAACCCTTGGGGTTTCCCACTGGTTACGATTTGGATTCAGGCTTGGGTTGCTATTGGTGACCATTTGGCAGGTGACAGAGCGCTGATGTCGTGCTGGTTGGTCATATTGGGGAGGCGCGAGAGGATGTTGCGCAGGTATTGGAAGGGTTCGATGTTGTGGCGCTGGCAGGAGACGACGATGGAGTAGATGATGGCGGATCGTTGGCCGGCCTCGGGGTGTCCGATGAAGAGGAAGTTTTTCTTTCCCAGGGCTGAGGGGCGGATGGCATTTTCCATGAGGTTGTTGTCGATCTCGGCGATGCCGTGTTTTTGGAAGGCAACGAGCTGGGGCCACTGGGAGATGGCGTAGGCGCAGGCCTTGCCGAGGGCGGACTTGGGGAGGGCCTTTCGGCTGGCGAGGGAGATGACCTTTTGCAGGCGGGTCAGCGTGATCTCATTTTCTCGCTGACGGCGGCGTTTGCGCTCGTCGGGGACGAGGTTTTCTTCGCGGTAAGTGGCCTCGCGTTCGTAAAGCCTGGCCATGAGTCGGAGCACGAGGGTGGCTTCGCGTTTGTTGGAGGCGAGGGCGTCGTAAAACTTGCGCCGGACGTGGGCCATGCAGCCCAGGGCGATGACGTCCTTGTTGCCCGAGGCATAGTCTTCGTAGGCGCCGTAGGCATCGGACTGGAGCAGGCCGGTGTATCCGTCCAGCAATGACGTCAGCTCGCCGTGTCGGCGAGAGAGCCGCCAGTCAAAGACGACGTCGCCGCCGGGCCGCGAGATGGCCCAGAGCCAGCCCTGTTCGGTTTTGCCTTTTTTGTGGTCGGAGTCGCAGTAGCGCACCGGCGTCTCGTCCGCCTGGATGTAGGGGCCCGCGAGCAAGTCCGTTCGCATGTAGTTGTAGATGGGCTTGAGCCACTCGGCTACGGCCTCGACCCAGTCTGTCATGGTTTTTCGTGACAAAGGTGCGCCCCACATGGACGAGGCTTTTTCCTGGCGGTAAAGCGGCTGGTGCTGCACGTATTTGCTTAAAACGATCCAGGCCAACAGGCCCGCCGAAGCGTAGCTGCCGTCGATCACGCGCCTGGGCGCGGGGGCCACCACCGGCGGCTGCGAGCGGTCAAGCTTGCGGCGATACCTGGGGCGAACGAGGCGGCGTTTAAACAGCTTCGGCGGGTGGATATCGACTTCAAGGGTCTCTTCTTCGGCGATCTTCTCAAAGGCTTCCGGCTCGGCCTGCACCTCCGGCGGCTCAATCACCACGGTCTCCTCCACCGGCAGGTCCTTGAAGCGCTCAGCAGGCGTTTCATGTTTGCCCGCCTTGGGGGCACGACGTTCGTAAGCGATACTTTGTTTTTCGACCGCTTCGAGTTGGCGCTCCAGGTCGTCCAGGCGCAAGCGCAGTTGAGCGCTGTCGAGCTTCTCACTTTTGCCCGCCCCGAAGAGCTGCTTTTTGAGCCAGTCCACCTGCTCGCGTAAAACCGCAATCACGCCGTTTTGCTCATCGACGATGCGCCGCAACTGTTCCACATCCGGGGAGCCCGCGTCGCTGTCCATGCCTGTATCCAAAACATGATACGATGGCCGTCAAGACAGTGTTGAGAACCGTGCTGATTTTAACGCTCGTACCACGCCTTGAGCGTCCCCTGCTTCAGGTCGATGCCGTTCATCAGCATGGTCATCGCCGCCGGGGTGATCGTCAGCTTGCGTGTGTCGCTGCCGATCGGCCAGCTCAGCCGCCCCTGCTCGATGCGCTTGGCAAACACCCACACCCCCGTCCCGTCAAAATACAGCAGCTTTAGGCGGTTGCGCGTCTTGTTCGTAAAGGCGAACAGCGCCCCGCCCTTGGGATCTTCGCCCAAGTGGTCCCGTGCCACCGCCCACAGCCCGTCAAACTGCTTGCGCATGTCCACCGGCTCCACCGCCACAAAAACTCGCAGCTGATGGGGCAAGCTCAGCATCGCAACGCCTTGACCAATGCCGCCAGCGACTGCGCATCGCCCCCGCGCAAGATCAGCCCCTCCGGCAAACATACCTCCAACAAAGAGGCCCCGCAGGACGGCACCGTCATCTCATGGAAAAGAGGTTTAGACTCGACGCCTCCACCTGCCTGACTGCGCTCGCGACGCTGCTTGAGCCAGTACACCAGCGTGTTGTAGGCCACTCCCTCGCGCCGCGCAAAGGCCTTCTGCGTCAATCCGCTCCCATCGTAGCTCTCAAGTAAACGCTCACGCTCCTCACGACTCTCGATCCGACGACCCCGACTGTCGCGCTTCGCCCCCGTATCCACCAACTCCAAATCCATCCACAAATCTTACACCAGACTGCCTGCTTTGAAAAGTGGGACCAAGCCCGGACGGTTACGCTTCCGTGAGCGCACCCTGTGGTCCCTCCAGAACGCATTCACCGAAGCCCTCAAGGGAAACCTCAACCTCCTGCCCACCAGAACCGAACGCCTCCACCGGCTCCTCGACGCCCACGCCGGGGTTAACTGAGGAGCGGACGGCGGGAGGCAGCCCAAGGAATGCCTCCGCTGTCCCCGAGCAGGCCGGAGGCGAACAATAAAAGAAGCCGCTTGGGGTACGGCTTCTTTTTAGCTCGAAAAACATCTCAGCGAAACAGCCAAAACGAAAACGTCCAATGTTTAAATTATTGTCATGACCCCTTCTGGTTCTGTGACCCCTTCTGAGGAGCGGGGGCTGGCTTTGTTTGCCTGTCCTCAACATCCTTGGGTTGCTTAACCTTCCTTCTTTCAACTTGATGATAGCGTTTCATCAAATCAAAAACCTCTTTGATGTTCTCAGGGCTGCTCGTAATCACGAGGTCATATTTGTAAGGCCTCATGACGGATATCGCATCTATCGCATAAGGTGACAGCGATAGTTGGCTGTGCGGAACACTCAGGAAATCAATCCCTTCATTCTGGATAAAACGAACAAGCTCAAACTCTTCACTACTGTAGCTTGTATCGTGATAATCCAATGGGTCGATGCCCTCCTCGGGAACAGAGGGTGGATAATTCTGGCTCTCGTTGACCGTGATAATCCATGTTTCCAAGTGTTCCCTTCCATTGTCCAGATTGCTCCGATCAGGAGCGAAGACATCTTCTGCGCCCGAAGCCTGACATGCCGTAAACAGGATTGGGACGAGAAAGAAGGCAGTCAGAGGCAGCTTCATTGGTTACGCCTCCACTGCTTCGATTTACAGTCATAAGTCCATGTGCCACCGCAACGTCTATCGAGTTGAGCCATTGACTGACCCATTGCACCACTCGTCCCCGTAAAGACTGTTGGCTGTCTGTCACACTCCAACTTGAGGGTAACCCGATCACAGCATGAGTCCTTCTTCTTACATTCAGCCTCTGCGGTTTTTCGTCCCTCTGCCAGCAACCGACTAATCCCTTCGATGACATTATCTGTCGTATAATGAATGTCACCATCTTCATTGAGCATGTCCTTGAATACATCAGGATTAACAGCCCTTTGATCGCTCGGTATCAAGCTATTGGCGTGTTGTGGTTGGCAACCACCATAGCCATAGTATTGGCCACAATTCCCATTAACTGGAGGATCGGGGTAGCCAATAGAGAGACCATATGGGGTCATGTCAATAATTTAAACATTGCTACTGTATATTGAATTACTGACGCGGGAGGGGTGCACATGGAGGATCACATGGTAAACCGCACCAGCGAACTGAAAGCGAACAGCCCTTGCCATACGCACACCTCAGCACAAACACAGGCATAAATCAACATTTAAATCATTGACATGACCCCTTTCGCCCCCTTTCGCCTTTCGCTCCCGTTTCGCTCCCGTTTCGCTCCCGTTTCGCTCCCGCATCATTCCCAACCATGCCATACAGGTTTGCCCCCCCCCTTTTCTTCGATGGGATCCCTTGACTGCCACTCAATGATCCAATCGTGACTTAATGCTAGCAAATGCTGCTATGCATAGTGCGATCGAAAACACAAAAATATTGGCACATTTAAAATCACCAGATCCAACCACAAGCACAGACTGATTGCTAGACATAGCTTTTACTACTAAAAAAAATCTACCGATCTACCACTTACCCATGCGACAGATATAGAACCAATAAAAACCACTAAAAAGCACTTAGTATTGCTCAATGACTCATTAGCTATAACACGCCCCACGCATGCTACATACAGTATGAGCAAAACAGAAAAAGCGAGAGATATCGTCGTAGACTTATTAACTCCGATTAGCGCAAGATTGCTTTGACATGAAACAGTAAATCCATAAGCCAGCACACCCAGAACTGCAAGTGACAACGGGTAGATATATTTGTATATTAATTTTGACCACATACAGGACAATTCTCTTCTGTAAAACTATCCAGATCCACATATACAGTAGTCCTAGAATTCGTTCCAACTATTTCTCTTGTATAACGAAGAACACATTCAACAGTCAAGTCATCTCCGTCACAATGAAAAAATGCCAAAACGACTCCATCCGCAGGCGAAAGGCCATCGACATCCCCTGAAAATAAAATTTGCCCATAGCCACTCGCATCTACAAACCCGTGGGTTGAATTCGTCTCATTCGCTCGTACCTCTATTGCCGTTATAACTGCCTGCCTTGTTATATACTCTTCCACCATTTGAGCGGCTTCGGCAACCAGACTGGATAGTATTTGCTCTAATATA
>NZ_JACHVB010000010.1 GCF_014230085.1 Ruficoccus amylovorans
TGGTCGGCCCCCACTTTTCGTACCAGAGCGATGAGACGCTGGCTGGGTAGGATTATGTTGGTTGGGTTATGGTTTGCGGGAGTGCTTGGTGCAGTGAGCCCGTAGGGCGAACGGAGCCAAGCACTGCCTTGGTTTGATGCCAGAGTTTGGCAAAGGCGTCGGGGGATATAAAGCCCAAACGGCTGTGCGGATGCTGGCTGTTGTATTTGCGTCGCCAGTTTTCGATGACGACGCGCGCTTCGGTCAGGGAGAGGAACCACTCCTGCTTGAGGCACTCGTCCTGCAGGCGGTTGTGGAAGCTCTCCACGTGAGGGTTTTGCCAGGGCGAGCCCGGCTCGATGTAGAGGGTTTTGATGCGTTTGGATTCCAGGTAGTCCTTGGTCGCCGTAGCGATAAACTCCGGCCCGTTGTCGGAACGGATGTGCTCGGGAGCACCGTGCTTGGCGATGGCTTTGTCCAAGGCCGCGACGATGTCGGCTGACTTCAGCCCGCGAGCCACCGTCAGGCTGATGCACTGGCGGGTAAACTCGTCGATCAGACTGAGCACCCGCAGAGGCGCTCCATTGTCGGTGCGATCCGCCACGAAGTCCCAACTCCACACGTGCCGCGGATGCGTCGCCGCGGTCGGGATCTTGCCGGTGGACTTGCCCTGACGCCGTTGCCGGGGGCGCGGCGGCTTCACGCCCAGCCCTTCAGCCCGGCGTACCTTTTGTACCAGCTTGCGGCTGACCTGCCAGCCTTCGTTGGCCAGCAGCGCTCGTACGCGACGATAACCGTAGCGCGGGTTGGTCCGGCTCACCGCGATGATCGCACGCACGAGGCGAACCATCTTGTCGGTGGCGGTTTTAGCCCGGTAGCAGAAGCTCGACCAGTGCAGACGAAGATACCGACAGGCGGCCCGTAACGAGCACGTTCCCGACTCGGCCACCTCGCGCACCGCTTCGCGCTTGTGCCCCGGGCTTACCATTTTTTTGCGTTTACCTGCTCCAGTACTTTGATGTTCAAAAGCTGGTCGGCCACCAGTTTCTTCAGCTCGGCGTTCTCGCGCTCAAGCTCCTTCAGACGCTTCACATCGCGCAGCTCCATCTGTCCGTACTTGCTCTTCCAACGATGGAAGCTCGCTTTGCTCACATTGTGCTCGCGGCAAACATCGTCCACGCTGCGGCCTTCGTCTGCCTCGCGCAGGAGCGCCACGATTTGCTCTTCGGTGTATCTCTTTCGTTTCATACTTCTGGTCGGGTTCTACCCGCCAGGGTCTCAAACGCAATGGTACGATTCTAGGAGGTCACGCCACCTTCCTGCAATGAGTATTTTTAAAGTCTGGTTCTCACTGCCGACACGGATACTACATGCACTGAAATCAGGAATCGAATGGCTCACAGGGATGAAACTCACACCCCGTTGGTAATCCTCATCCGCCAGTTGATTTTCGAGTACAAGTGTCTGAGCTTCATTGGATGCGTTCAGCCCACACGCAATGATATCTTGGTCACCATCGGCATCCAAGTCTAGCAGGGCAAAATCGCCGTCTGACAAAGACAAATTGAGCGGTTTCCTTGTCGTCTGATTGTCATACCAAGCTAGCGTTCCGCTCCCCATCACAACCAGATCGCCCCAACCGTCATGGTTGAGGTCAGCAAGTATCGCGTCCCCGTCTTCCAACGTCTGCCCAAGCGAGAATCCAGCGGGCACACTCACTTCTGCAAATGCTGTTTTCAAACGATCAACTGCCCCCATCGCCCAAAAACGGTTTGTAGCCGAGAGATTACCAAAGACCACTGATGTATGCACCAGCCCCGTATACGCTGAATCTTTGAGGAAATACGCCCCGCTACGCACAACCGTTAGCGCAAAAGAGACATTCAGGGGTTCGTAGGTGCTGTTGCCGGAACAATAGACCTCAGCGGAAACATTGCCCGTCCCGTTCAACAGCAGGTTCACCGAGTGATTGCTCTGCCCGGCCAGCATCGAAAGCGTGCTATTCTCGACGGTTACGGAGCAGTTGGCTTCCTCGATGTTATCCGAATCGTTCCCATAGGCGTGATAGCTTACCGCAAAGGTAGAGGCCGTTCCATTGAACAGAACTGATGGCGTCAGTAACGATAGCTCAGAATTATCGACGAGCGAATACTCGGAAAAGCCCGGCACAGTGGCATTCAGCACTCCGCTTGCATACGAGATGGTGTCGCACTGCTCACACGGCACGCCATTTCGCAAGAGGAGCGGCTCGGTCAAAAATGTGAGGTTGAAAAACCGTAATTGAGCCGACCGATTCAAGCCGGGAGCCTCAGACACATTTACCCGGATGACATTCGGTCCGATAGCAACCACCTTACTCAAGTTAAGGAAGGAAAGATTGACGGACTCCAGAAATCGAATCGCTCCAACGCCCACTTTTTCAAGGGTCACATTTTCCGCCTGGCTATACGCGAGCAGGTCGGAGCTGTAGTTATCTCCCGCGACCCCGCTCACTGTAGAGAGGCTCAACTCTCCCGTCTCGGGCTCGGGCTTGAGATATAGAGTGAGATTCGCACGGCTACTGCCAGTGAGTACGTACGAACCGTTGGCGGCATAATAGCCTGACAAGAAAAAGCTAAGATTGTGACTGACCGACCGGCTGCCCGTCGCATTAATCAACCATGCCGTCAGATTAAGCCTTGAGCCAGAAGTAAGAAAACCCTCCGCAGTGTAAACCTCCACCGAGTCCAGTGCTTTGCCGAACTGGTTGCTGGCATTAAGTTCCAGGTAATACCGGACATCCAACTCGCCGTCCACATCCAGCGAGTTCCAGCTTGTGTTGATGAGGGTAACATTTTTCCCGACAACAATTGCATCCAGACTGCTGTCGCTCAGGGTGTAGTTTCGCCCGAAATCCAAAGTTACCCCCGACAGATTCACCCGACTGCTTGAGATGTCTCCGAAAGCTCCGAGTCGGATGGTCGCATTTATCGAGCTGAGCGGATACCCCGCGACATCCAGCGTGCCGTTTTCGACCTCAATGGTCGTATTCTCGCCCAGTACGGTTGCCGAAGAGAGCGTCAGGGATGATCCGTTTTGAATGATTATATGGCTGTTTGGCTGTACTGACGCGGGCATCACGCAACCGCCTGCAACCGAGACGTTCCACTCCTGCGTCGGGCTACAGGCATCCAAAGACACGGTGATCTCCATCCAAGCACTTTGGGCCAGCCCGGTATCAACACTCTGCACCCGTACATGGACATTACCCGGAGTCTGGTTATCGAGCGTCGTGTTTTGTCGGTACTGCATGTTGCCGAGGTAGCCTTGCACCGGATGGCTTCCAACCGTTGGTTGCCCCGAGAGCAGCAACTCCCCGTGCACGGATTCCACCTCCAGGTTATACGACAACATCCCGCTTGGCGTTTCGGCATCGCTTCCCGCTGACCAATTGATCCACAGCGCTCCAGTGGTCAGATTCCATGCCCCAGTTAATTCGGTGGGAGGCAAAGGGTTCGTGTTCGGGCTGATTTCGGATGCGGTATTATTGAAAAGCAAGACGGGGGCATCGGAGCCTACCCCCGTGTAGGCCAGGTCAAGGTCCCCGTCGAAATCGTAATCGGCAGCACTCAGTGAGCACTCCGGCAAGGCGTAGCTGTCGTTAAACGGATCAACGGCCACGAATCCTCCGCTCTGTTTGAGATCATTGATGTAGAGCGAAAGCACCGCATTACCAGACGTCCCTCCGCAGAGAACGATATCCGAAAGCCCATCACCGCTGAAATCGGCAACCACGGCATCCCCCCGGATCGTACCGTTAAATCCTGGCAAAAGCCCGATTGGGGCCATCGACCATTCACGGGTATCGGTGTAAATGACATAGTCCCAGTTGGACGACGTGTCCGGGCTTGTGGCCGAACTGGTTCCAAAATGGATCAGAGAGGTGGTATTCTCGTCAAGGAATCGTCCCAACGCGCAACTGCCCTTGTAGAGCTGGACAGGCAGGCTCTGACTCAGCTCGTAATCACTGCCGTTGTAGAAGTAGACCCCGCTCAGAATCCCAGAAGCATTTTTTCCGCTGACAAAAAGATCATAACGGCTGTCCCCGTCAAAATCCCCATAGCACAGACTGGAATCCAGAAGCGCAGGCAAAGAGACATTCGACAAGGTTAAGTTTGAGCCATTATTGGTTAAGAGAATAGTGGTTTCAATATTTGCACGAGATCCTGAAAATAGGACGTCAGTAAGACCATCTCCATTGCTATCAAACACAGACATTGAGGGTCTGAGAAAATCACCCATTCCCTCCACAGGCGATTCACTTGCAAAATTCGTCAGAGTGGAGCTGAACAATTCATTTGAGAATGCCTGTGGGCCCGCATAGAGCATGGTTAACGCCCCATCGTTATAGATGTCCGCCAGAGCAAGCTGTCCTTTCAGCGCCTCATTGTTCAAGTCCAGAATCGTAGCAAAAGATGGATACAGACGTGAGACCTGCATTCTGGCATACAAGCCCCCCTCATAGGACAGATGCGCCAGAAAGCTGTCGGATCCATTGGTAAGCAGCAGGATGGGTTGCTGGTACACATCAACCTCGCCCAAATCTATCCCGCTTGGAACAAACAAGGGCTGGACGCTGACATTACGCGGCTCGGAGATATAGGTACCTCCGCCAACCTGGCACATCCCTTCCAGGCGAACGTCCCCAGTTGAAGCCAACAAGTGTTCAGCGACTAAATAATCGCCAGAAACCTGTGTCGCAGACACAGAAGCCGCGCCGTCTACACTCAGGTTGCAATCCACATCCGTGATGCTGATTGGTTCCGTTGAGCCGGTAATATTTAGGGCCAGTATATAAAATGTCGTGTATTGTCCGCTGATTAACGGAAGGGCTTCCTGCCCGGCCTCCGATGAGGTGTAGACATCGACCAGAACAGGCTCGTAGACATCGTACTGAAACACGACCGTTCCGTTGGTATTTGAGAAGGTGTGGATAACGGACCCATTCTGGCAATGCAGCGTAAAGGTGTTACCAGAAGAAACGCTGCCATAAGTCAGGTTGGTACGATACGCGCCAGCAGAATAATTCAGAAAGATAGTTTGCGCGGTTGGAGAGGAGAAATTCAGCCAGCACGAGCCGGAGGTATTGTCGATGGCACTGCCTTGGGCATCCTGAAGCTTGACCGTAAAAACAAGCGGGCTCGTATAATCCAGAAAGGGATCGCCAAAGCCTGAGTAAGAAAAGTTCAGGCTCGTGTTTCCCGATGAACTCCACTGCCAGGTGTCGCCTGCATGGACAGCCCCTGCGACTACGAATAACCATAGGGCAGCAATAAGTGCCCAAGAAAAATACCCCCTCATCCCGCATAGACGAGGTGAGTGGCGGTTTATAAAGCTTACGCGTCTTTACGTTTCCGGTTCTGGTACATCGCCGCAGCACCAAGAACACCCAAGCCTGCCAGCAAGCCGACATTGGGTTCTGGGATCACATACTGCGCAAAGTCGTAGTTGGTGATTTTTCCTAAACGCCCACGCATATCATGACTCGCAGTCAAAATACCCGTTTCAGAATCGTACGAAATATCCGTAATCAAGTCCTCGGAGGTATCGGTATAGGAGCCCACAATCGTTCCGTGGTAATACTGGTCGAGCATCACTCCGCTCTCGGCATCACGGCTGACGAGAATCGGGATGTCATCCAGGTTTGTGATGGTGCCCGTGATAAGCACTTCCAAACCGGTGTAGTTTTCGCCCACATACGGCCCTGTTGCCACCAGCGTGTCACTGCCCCATTCGAAGAATTTCACGGTATCGTCATTCGAATCCATAATGGCGTAGTACGTGGAGCCGTTGTATTCGAACGCCGAGCTGATACCCGAAATATCGTAGCCGTTCAGTGTAGATGTAGCTGTGGTATATCCAGTCGATAAATCAACTAGATCGATAATACCCGTACCATCACTCAACAATACATACTGGTCATTCCATGTCCCGGCATCATCAACCTGGACCGGCGTCACCAACTCGCTACTACTGGATAAGTCGTTGGCATATTCAAAAATCGTGGCTGTTCCCAGGCCAAGTTTCCCCTCAGATGTAATCGCCGCCCCATACAAAGGAGTGGTTGTCAACGTCGATTCCAGAGCTGAAAGCTCTACCAGCGCCGCTTCCGATCTGGCCGGAGCAAGGCTTGCCAACGCGGTCAGGCCGCATGCCGCTATTGCTGATTTGAGTGATTTCATGATTGTTCATTTCCCGGCAAACGCGTTGCCGTACCCAATGAGCATACCCACTGGTTTATATAGTTTTCGCTTGTCCTCACTGATTGGTGGGAACTACACACAAAACTAAGACTTTTGTCCTATTTCTGAAGTCCGCATCTAAGACATATGTCTGTGGCGCGAGCAAGGCAAAAATTGATACATTTGTCTTAGTGGAATTCGCTATGGCATTTGGTGCGGTACTCAAAGAACACCGCAAAACAGCAGGGCTCTCCCAAGAGGAGTTGGCCTTTCGTGCAGGCATGCACAGCACAGCGATTTCCCTCTACGAACGAGGCCTTCGCCAGCCCACGCTGCACACGGTCTTTACCCTCGCCCAGGTGCTTGAGCTGCGGCCCTCTGCCCTTGTCGCGGATATGGAGGGACTCAAGCCTGCGCTGCTGTAGATTGGTCCCCCTCATTCGCCTTTCCTATTTCTGGAAAGCCATTATCCTCAGCAACCATGAGCTTTCAGGATATTCGTCTTCTGGGAGAAATTCTCAGACATTATCCATTTTCCGAGCAAGCGATTGCCAAAGGCCAGCGTCCCCTATTGGAAAGACTGAAGATATCCCCTGATCATAGGGCCAAAATCATGTCCGAGGACATGACCGCCCTTGGCCTGAAATGGCAAATTTACGCCACCCCCATCCCAAATGATCTGGTGATTCCAGCCTACTGCATACCCGACACCGATTTTGGGAAACTAAACAGTGAAAATGGCAATGAGGCATACAAAGCCGAGGGGATTGGCCTGAACGAAGGCAATCTTATCCGACTTTCCAAGGCATGCGAAATTGGCAGAAAATACTTTGAAAACCAATGGCCACATAAATTCAAGGCAGCAATCCTGAACACCAAAGACCATTTAAGCTTTATAGAAGAACTGCACTGGCTAAATCGTTGGCGTAGAGTAAGCCATATCGAATACGAAGCACGGCCATTCCTCAAGCAGGAGTGCAAGAAAAGAGTCGACTGGCGATTTCAAAGCTTGGGTGTTACCGTCAACCTTGAAGTTAAATATCGTCCTCGCGATTGGGCACGAACGGTTGATGGCTCTGAGAATCACGCAGTGAAGAGCAGCTATTTTGCGGATGTCCCTGATAAATTCCCGTCACAAAATCCAGGGGAGTTAAATCTAGTAGCCTTTTCTAGTCTGGCACCAATCGACCGATCCCTCCAAGAAGAAATCAACACCTTTTTGACAGAGTACAATACCATCGACGGTGTCCTTGTCTGGTCAATGAACTCCCAGGATGGCCGCCTATATGAAATTCAAAGCGTGAGCCAGAAGGCACTGATTGAGACACTGTTTACCGGCATAGATCAAGAGGACGCAGCGTATATCGGACAAGTCAGATACCAGCAACGAGTCTCAAATGAAAGGCGGGCCTTGCGACCGGAAGAAGTTCCCGACTATCTCGACCGCACGTACCGGGGAATATAAGAATCTGTATTCATGGTTTCAGCGAACAGCCTTAACGGGTTGCTTCCCTCGAACGCAGCAAAAAGGACAAGAATGATTCCAACCGCTGCACCATGCATTCCAATTGGTGGTCGTTTAAATCCGTTTGCTTCTCGTGCATTCCCTTCTGAAGAATCTCCATGAATTTAAGAACAGACCCAATATCTGTAGCAATGAATTCGCTGAAACAACCACAATTAACATCGCGATAGATGTAGAGCAGCCGTGCTCTTCGTGTCGGGCGATTATTATGATAATGCTCTGGATTTATGCTCCAGGCTTTAACTTTTTCATCCGGGGCTAAATGATGAATGAGATGAGTAAGTAATTCACGTGCTGACGCTGAGAGATGCCGAACCCTGTCAGGGCCGTTACTGCGAATGATATACCGGATACCCCGAAGCATCTCAACGAAAGCGGGGTCAATGCTCTCCAACAAGCGATCAGGCTCAACCTCACTAATTTCAATATCTTCACCTGATTCCTCTTCTAGCGAAATGGACTCATAAGCAGTGGCTTCGCGGAAAAGCTCTGTCTGTACGTCATCCTGAACGAATGGTTTCAATACATCAGGAAATTCTGGAGCCAAAACACCGTTAAGCAGCCCTTGATATCCGTCGGTGAAAGTATCAAGAGTGCGACTGAGTTCTTGAGTAAAATGGGCATTAAAATTCAGGGCAGCCCCGATTCCAGCCTGATGTATTGCTGAGAGTTTACCGATTGCAGAAAAAGAGGTTGAGACGGCATAGAGGGATTCGATACGGCCAAAATTGCTCGCGATTTCGTGCATGCGACTGATGGAGTCCCATGCTTTCATCCCCTCGTTCACTCTTTGCATGACCAGACCTAATTCATTAGGAATTTTTAATTGGGCTTCGCAAAGTTTTGTCAGTTGAAGATTTACCGATGCCAATCCATCTAGCCTGGAAAAGACATGACTCAAATCTCCGAGCTTGGCCAGAGATTGATACGCATGTCCGACGGCATCGATTCTCCTGGTAAAATCGTCTGACAGAACTCGACTAATTGCAGTAGACACCTGAGTTTTCTCTTCCATTGCAGTCGCCACCCTCGATACAACCTCTACCACACGGTTAATTTCCGCAGAAGTCTTTACCAGGTCGGAAGGGGTGCTAAGTTCATCGTTTTTCATGAAAATGAAGGATACTATGCATCGCCATAAAATCTAGCCAAATCCACTTCAGGATACCCCTGATACGGCCCTAGCGTTTAGCCATCTGGATGGGATCAAACGATTCTGCGCAGACCAGTATCAATTCACCCACCTGCCCTGCTAGGCACCAATCTGGCCTATCCCGTAACTCGTCGGGCAAATCGAAGTGCACCTTGCACTCCCGAACGAGTTTAAGCCGTTGCTCCCAGCCCAGAACGTCGACATATCTCGCCAGCACACATGCCCGATGGCGATCCATCCGTTGCTGACCTGCCGCGTGCAGAATCGAATTTACAATATCAGCACGCACGAGCGAATTGCCCTCCAGAAACTCAAGGAATGCCAGCTCAAATCCATGCTTGCGCCGATTCAACCAGGCAATGGCCTGTTCCAGCGCTTCAGCGTCATTATCACCTGGCACTTGAGCTCGAACAGCCTCGACGAGCATGGCAAGAAAGCTCTCGTAGCTTGGAGGGAACTCCCCCACTGGCTCAATATCGGCAGGAGTCTCATCAACCTGCTGAAGCTCAGTAAGGATACAGTCCAACAATTCTCTAGAACTCATCATAAAAGAATTCCTCATCAGCGCTTTTAGCAGAGGATGAACCATTCCCTGCTTGGCGCCTACGTTTGGCCGGGGTATAGTATTTGCGGTAAGAATCCTGAATAATCCCACGCAGATCCGTGTGAACTGGTTCGGGAAGCGGACGGGTCTTTAACGTACAGACGCATGTGTCCAAACGGGCAACCATGTGGTATTTTTTCAGTCCAACAAGATTGTCCGCAGTTATCCCATGGACCGAAAGGTCCTTGGCAAAGTATCCAGCATCGTTTCGGTCAATCCTGCCGATGAGGGTGCTGCCCACCGTGGAGAGCGCATCAATCTGAGCGGCACGTCCAAACTGCTTCAAATACTGATGGGCCAGGGTTAGCCGAATGCGGTATTTACGGGTCTGTGCGATCATATCCTCAATGGTTTCAGGACCGACAAATAGATGAGCCTCATCCAGAAACACACCAAAGGGTTTGCGCTCGGTATAAGGGACTTTGCTCCGGGCAAGAGCCGCAATCATAACCTGCGTAAGCATGAATGAGCCAAGATGCTTGCGGGTCTCGGCTCCTACCGAAGAAAGGTCAACCAGCAGAATGCGCCCCTCGTTCATGATGGTTGGCAGATTAATCCGGCACTCCGACTGGCAAAAGACGGGCTGAGAACTGATAAGCTTATGCAACTTGTGTTTGGGGGCTGCCAAGTCTCCCTTCTGGTAATCTTTAAGAAAATCTACCTTCCAGAAGTTTCGCACCGTTTCATCCGTGGCGTTATTCACGATGAGGGTTCGCAATCGCTTGGCCTCCGGGCTGTCTTTACGAATCAAATCATACAGATCGCTTAGGGTCGCATCAGGCTTGGCCTGTATGAGCCCTAGCAAGCCGTTACGGAGGATATGAGCCAACCGGTCCCCCCAGGCTGTTGATACTCTTTCGATACTGGAAAGCAGGTCGTCGGCCAGCCGGTGCGCATTGGCTCCCGCCCCTAATGCCAGCGGATTCCATAATGGCACATAATCGGGATCCCCGGGATCAAACCATATCGTGCGCTCCAGTTCCTGCTCGGATAATCTTGCCAGTATATCGCGAACCGCATCCCCATGCGGATCGATGAACACGACCCCCTGCCCTGCCCCAGCGTCCTGCAAGGCCATGTTCACCATGACAGAGGTCTTACCCGAGCCACTTACACCAATCAGGTGCACGGAACGCTCGCGCAACTGAGAAGCAATACATACAGGAACATCTTCCCCGTTACTGCGTGCCATCCCGATAACAACTCCTTCGGACAACTCGCCCGGATCGGGAGACAATGTCGTGTTGAATTCAATGGGAAGGCGATGCTCAGCCACGACTTTTGAATCAAACAGGTGCACAAGTCCTGCCAGCTCCTGTGAGTTAACGATGAACCCATGCCGGTGAACCGCCCCCAACTCAAGCATACGGCACTGTGAATCCGTTGACAGGGAGTAATCCCTTTCCGAAAGATACGCGAGCGCCCTTGATCCGTGCTGAAACAATCCGGTGAAGGAACAGAGCGATTGCATCATTGCAGCAGAGATAGGAGTATCGCTAACCACTCCAATTCGCAAGGCGGCTGCAAACATCGGCTTGTCCGGGTGAGCTTTTCTCTCCATGCGCTGCGCCTGCATATGCAGCTCTGAGGACGGCAACTGCATCCCATAGCGAGGAGCATTCCCCTCCCGGTACGAACTGTGCAGGTAGTGCAGGTCATATAAAACCGCCACATTCTCATGCCACACCCCTGTTGCAGGCTGCATGATACACTGATAAAAGCCTGTCGTATCCTCAGGTAATCGGCCCAGTGCGCAAAGCAAAGCCTCAAGTGGCGTATAGCGAAACTCGCTGCTGCATGTCAGATTCTCATGATAGACCGAAACCGGATAGTAGTCCCGAAAGGCAAAATGACTCGACTGGGTCAGATGGTTTCGAAAACGGCATGTGTTAGCCCGGGTCAATTGGCAGGTAGAATGTTCTGCCGTAAAGGCGACCTGCACAGCGTCAACATCCGCCCGAGAAACACCGAACTGTAGCTGAATGCCTGCCTCGTTGCCATAAATCTCGAACAAAACAGGGCCTTTCACAGCCAGTAACTCCTTGATGAACCGTTCGCTTCGGACCCAATCGAACTCGTATCCTGGCGACATCCAGATGCGAAATGACTGGTAATCGTGCGACACATTCGGCTCGGGCACGTGGTTTTCACCCATGTTGCGCAGAGAGCGGCATGGCGGGGTAACCGAAACAGGCTCTTGGGAAATGAACGTCGAGCGTCCCTTGCCTGCCTCCTCGGCCAGAATACGTTCAATGGAGCGTCCTCTGAGCAGGGGGAGAGAGTGTTGTATGAGTGCCGCCTCGATAGCCATCCACCCTCTAAGCGGCACAAAGAGCCAACCAGTTTCAACTCGACGGAGCCAATCCGGTATTAATAGCATTAGTCATGGCTAAGCCGGTAACCATGGGGGATTTACATTTTTCATCAGGCACGAAGGCTAAAGCCTTCCTTCGCGGGATCCGTGATCAGAATAAGGTTGGAGAGCGTATCAGTCCAGAGCATGAGCTTCATTTGCGGGCAATGGTTGCTATCCATCCCGAAGCCGAAGAGAAAACAGGAGTAGGCATCGATTACTTTACGGTAGAGCTAGATAAAAAGTTTCGAAAGACCCGCCACTTCATGATTCATCGAATAGACGGATCAACCGATGATGTCAGCTTTCATGCGGCGATTGACGGTGCCAACCCCAGGAGAGATCGAATGACTGCCCTTCGGGTCGCAATCAACAGCCAAGTCATTACATTCAAAAATCAGCAATTTGACGAGTCTGGCACACATGTCTGCCCTATTCGTGGAGTACCCATTACACCGGACTCCTACCACGTTGACCATGCCCCTCCTTGTACATTCATTCAGCTTGTCCAGGAATGGCTGGACGGTGAAAACATCCAGTTGCACCAAGTCGAAATTACCGAGCCACGATCAAACCAGTGTGTCGCCGAGATGGCCAATGATGAGCAGCGATCAAGCTGGACCACCTATCATCGGCAATACGCCAAGCTTCGCCTGCTTAGCCCAGAAGCCAATACGTCATCGCCCAAAGCCTGAATTTATCGGTAATGAATGATACCTAACCCCCGTCTCTTCGTTAAAGAATCAATGTCGGAATCAGCTAAATGCTGGAGTCCTGAGTCTTCAAATGGAGAAGGGAATAATACCTCAGCACTAAAGGCGGGAGATTTTCCAAGCCAACGCCTAGCCCAAGAAACACGAACCTTGGCGACAGCAACGCAATACTTCATACAATCCACATCATCTAAATTACAATCCGCCACACTCTTCATTAGCAGAGCATGCTGAATGTGAGGGCGGTGAAAAATGGACGGACATGACTTACGAATATCTACGACTGTTGTTTCTTTTCCTTTATGGAGTCCAGGTCGACTGGAATCGCATAAAATCCCATCTGAAATAAAGAAAAGCAAATACAAGAAACTAGGTTCTCCATCGCTTCCAACATCATCTCGTTCCAGATAGGAAAAGTAATTGGTATTCTTCTTTTGGCGGAATCGGTTTAAGCCAAACCATAGAGCAATCCATATGTTATCCACCACATCCAACCAAGTCGTTTTGATGCCATAGTGTTGAATCAACGGTTCAATGGAATACTCTGGGACAGACTTAAAGCATCGATATTCCTTCAATGCCTTTTTTAGATTTCCAAATTTTGTACGCGCACGATTCGGTTGAGTTTGAGAATATTCTCTGAAATAGCTTGGCAGGCAACGCGGATAAAGAGTTTCTTGCCCTCTAAGGTATACATTCCCAACATCTCGGAATATAAACTTCGCATAACCATATAATTGAATCAACGCGTGAAGTCCTGATATCTCAAAGACAGGAACATCATTCCCGCACTCGAAAGGCCGTTTCCCGAGGTTTTCATAGTTCTCCCCGATAGGATAGAAAAACTTATCTACTGTTTTTTTCATAGCATAGAACCATATGTAAGAAAAAATAAAGCATTCGAATGATAATATGTCCACGCTTTTCAAGACTACGAGTTGTAGCGACTCCAACAACACGAACGCTACGACATCCCGAGAAGCACGAGAATAGGGATAATGTAAGGGCCTCAGCAAAAATAGAGGTGCTTACGCACATACGCCTGACTGGCAACCCAATGCCGAACCAACTCCTCCCAATGCTGCGCAAACCGCTCGGCGGGTTGTGAAAGGACCGATTCGGGCAAAGCATCGGAAAAACGTCGAATAAAGGCTTGGGTGACGGCAAGCTTTGTCTGGTAGTCCAGCGGGTCAAGGGCCTGCTGAAACACAAACTGCACCCGGTTCTCTACTCGCTGCTTAGCCATGGCGGCATACATCCGTTCAATGAGCCTGCGTCTGCCCCCTGGCATTCGCCCATCCGCAATCGCCGCTTTCAAGCCTCCCAGATCCCGGTACGCCTCCCCCACTAAGGCATAGGCATCGGTTGCGTGCGTGCGTTCGCTGAGCGTTCCGCCAAGTTCAACAACCATCGCGACGTAAAAGGCAACGATGTGCGAGTGCAGGTCTCCATCCTCCTGCAGCGGGTAAGCGTTAAGGGCCCGATCCAGTGGCGCGTGAATCTCAATCTGGAGGGTGCGCTCATCGAGCTCGCTTAGGACAAGGTCAAGGATCGCTTCCGCATCTGCATCCGTCTTGGCATCACTGCCACAGCGAAGGCTTTCCCCGCCGTTAGCACGGATCAGCCCATGAAAATCCTCAACATGCTCCGCCGTAGCATATGACGCCAGTCTCAGGATTGATTCTTCTGGCACCAACGGAAAATGTGCCTTGAGTCGCAGTATTGCGGAGGGCATGGACGCGAGAGTATCGCCCAACAGTTTCCCAGTTCCCGGGGGATAGTGCCCTCGGCACGCATGATGCTCGACCCAGAGCGCCAGCAATTGACGGGCTTTTTCAAATTCTCCCCGTAACAAAAGCCGTTTCAACATCTCTTTGAACACACCCTCCCCCGCACAGGAAAGAACGCCCGAAGCACCATCCGTACTCCTGCCCCAATACCCCCGACGTAAAGCTCCACAAAGCAAATTATACGGCTTAAACGCATAACCAATCGCCTGTGCAAGGGTTGTCACGGAGCGAAGACGCACACAGCGCCCCGCATCACGCAGGGCCAAACGGAAACGCTCCCGAGACTCAGAAGAAAGGCTCCCTCCAGCCGAATCAAGTGCGGGGTATATGAACTCTCGTACCACCCCACTCTTTGCCGCAGCGTTCGCTTTTTGATCCAAGCTTCCCACCATTCCGATGTCGCCCGCACAAGATGCCAGATGTCCGGTTGCGAGCACATCCTGGCGAAGCGGCACCCCCAACACCGCCGAAAGCATGGCCAAGGTCAGCGGCACATCCGCCGAAAAGCCAGAAACACAAATCCCGGCATCCGCCATCGACGTAACATCGGGATTGGCGATCGAGATGGCAAGGCGCGGCATGGAGATACCCAGTTCACCTAGCACCTGATCCACATACGGGACAATGTCTCGCCGGATATGAGCCCGCAGTCCGTCGTCAAAGGCTGAAATACCTTGAAAGCGCACCCGTCCCCTTCCCTCTGCGGCCACTTGCACAAGGATCGGAGCAATAATGGCCTCCGAGCGGCCCGGAGTCACGAGCACGGCATGCATGCGCCCGGTCATGCCTTGCGAATGGTTAGCGTTCCTGCCGTCAATCCAGGCAGTACCGACAGACGATACTCGCCATCCAGCAACAGGTCAACAATACCGGGATGCCGATGTTCCTCATCCATGTCCGCTGCCAGCGGTAAATCTTCACGCTCATGAACCAGCAGAAGATCATCCAAGGCAAGGAACCGCTCCCAGATAACCCATCCCGTCGAGAATTGCAGACGGTACCGCCCCTCTTGGCTCAGCGGACATTCAAAGGCATCCAAACGGGTGTCACAATCAATGCGGTGGATAACTGGCGTGACCTCCTAGAATCGTACCATTGCGTTTGAGACCCTGGCGGGTAGAACCCGACCAGAAGTATGAAACGAAAGAGATACACCGAAGAGCAAATCGTGGCGCTCCTGCGCGAGGCAGACGAAGGCCGCAGCGTGGACGATGTTTGCCGCGAGCACAATGTGAGCAAAGCGAGCTTCCATCGTTGGAAGAGCAAGTACGGACAGATGGAGCTGCGCGATGTGAAGCGTCTGAAGGAGCTTGAGCGCGAGAACGCCGAGCTGAAGAAACTGGTGGCCGACCAGCTTTTGAACATCAAAGTACTGGAGCAGGTAAACGCAAAAAAATGGTAAGCCCGGGGCACAAGCGCGAAGCGGTGCGCGAGGTGGCCGAGTCGGGAACGTGCTCGTTACGGGCCGCCTGTCGGTATCTTCGTCTGCACTGGTCGAGCTTCTGCTACCGGGCTAAAACCGCCACCGACAAGATGGTTCGCCTCGTGCGTGCGATCATCGCGGTGAGCCGGACCAACCCGCGCTACGGTTATCGTCGCGTACGAGCGCTGCTGGCCAACGAAGGCTGGCAGGTCAGCCGCAAGCTGGTACAAAAGGTACGCCGGGCTGAAGGGCTGGGCGTGAAGCCGCCGCGCCCCCGGCAACGGCGTCAGGGCAAGTCCACCGGCAAGATCCCGACCGCGGCGACGCATCCGCGGCACGTGTGGAGTTGGGACTTCGTGGCGGATCGCACCGACAATGGAGCGCCTCTGCGGGTGCTCAGTCTGATCGACGAGTTTACCCGCCAGTGCATCAGCCTGACGGTGGCTCGCGGGCTGAAGTCAGCCGACATCGTCGCGGCCTTGGACAAAGCCATCGCCAAGCACGGTGCTCCCGAGCACATCCGTTCCGACAACGGGCCGGAGTTTATCGCTACGGCGACCAAGGACTACCTGGAATCCAAACGCATCAAAACCCTCTACATCGAGCCGGGCTCGCCCTGGCAAAACCCTCACGTGGAGAGCTTCCACAACCGCCTGCAGGACGAGTGCCTCAAGCAGGAGTGGTTCCTCTCCCTGACCGAAGCGCGCGTCGTCATCGAAAACTGGCGACGCAAATACAACAGCCAGCATCCGCACAGCCGTTTGGGCTTTATATCCCCCGACGCCTTTGCCAAACTCTGGCATCAAACCAAGGCAGTGCTTGGCTCCGTTCGCCCTACGGGCTCACTGCACCAAGCACTCCCGCAAACCATAACCCAACCAACATAATCCTACCCAGCCAGCGTCTCATCGCTCTGGTACGAAAAGTGGGGGCCGACCA